>NZ_JBQIOP010000049.1:0-30122 GCF_056822245.1 Petralouisia sp.
TTTAACAGATCATTCGGAAAGATTAAATTCCACTATTGAGTAGAGGAAGACTTGCAAGATTAAATTCCATAGAGGGGTGGAATTTAAATTTGCAATTAAGTACTGTTACAATTTTTGAGGAAATTTTTAAAATCCTATTGACAAAAAAAGCATATTGTAGTATCATCTATGACATGCGATAGTGGCGTAGTTGGTAACGCGCGACCTTGCCAAGGTCGAGACCGCGGGTTCGAGCCCCGTCTATCGCTTTGTTTGTAAAGCTGTAAGCCCGCTAAAATCAAGGGCTTGTGGCTTTTTTATTTTTCTGATGTAGGCAAGTTTTGTTTACTTTGGTTCCAATGTCAGTTGTTCAGTATGCCTCTTGCTTCCTCTAAATCAATTCCGGTGTAATAATATTTCTTTGCTACCTCCGGGCTGTTCCCGAACAGCTCAGATGCCATTACGATATTCCCGCCGGATTTGTTGATGGCCTCCGTAATCCTTGTCCTCCGAAACGCGTGGGTTCCTTTTATTGCTTCTTTACTTATCCTGATATTTTCCTTTCTGCAAATCCTGCGGAAATAGTTATAGACACAGTTGTTCGTGATGCATCCATTCTCTGTCTTTGCAGGGAAGAGATATTCACTGGCAGGATAATATGTTTCATGGATGTTTTTCAGGCGTTTCAGGAAATCCTCCAATTCATCCGTGATGGGGAATTTACGGTTCTTATAGGTTTTTGTGTGCCCAACAATTTCAAAATGTTCAGGGATGTTTTCAGTCTTTTTTATAGTCAGCTGTTCCTGGCATATCAGGATGTAATTGTTATGTATGTCTGTCCAACGCAGTGGCGGCACCTCTCCGCGCCTGAGACCGCATATGCAGTGATGCACTTTGGCGTTTTTTCTGCGTTAATTGTATCTGGTGTATGATTCGTTCAATTTCAGCGTCTGTATAGCCCCTTTCTTCCGTAGGGGTTGGGGCGGACAGCATATCGGAATATTTTTTAAAGTCAATCCGTAAATAGGGATTGTCTGAAATCCAGTTTTCCTGATAGGCCAGTGTGAAGGCGGCATTTAGGATGGAACGCATGGAAGCAAGCCCCTTGGGGTGCAAATCAAATTTCCTAAGGTTTGCCTCCACAATCTCTTCAATGTCCTTTTTAGAGATTTCTTCTATCAGGAGGCTCTCTATGCGACTTCCTTCAAAGAAACGTCTGTATTCAGACTGGTTCCTTGAAATTGTGTTTTGGATGGAAAGGGTTTTTTCTTTGTTTTTCACATAGCGGAGTTTTTCCGCTTGTGAGATTTCAAAACATGTCCTGAATGTCTTTTTGGACTGGCCGGATATTCCGTTTTCAAATTGGTATGCTTTTTCCTTTAACGCCTCTAAGGTTTTGGCTTTCACACTCCTTCTCTTTTTTGACAGTGGGTCTTTTAAATACATATGGTAATAGCCGTCAGAAGACGGTTTTTTGGGAAAGGTATATTTCTCAATGGCTTTCTCTTTTATTTTCTGATAATATATCTCCCGGATATCTTCTATAGGCATTGTATCATAAGGGTGGGACGGTTGTATAGGGTTATTTTTCATGGTATATGTCTGGAAGATATACCAGTGTGGTTTTCTTTTTTGGTGGTTTTCTTTTTTGGGCGGTAATCTTATCTGCCGTTCCTTTTATTTATGTTTTTTGGGGGAAGCCCCTTTTTGGTTATAAAGTCCTTATGAATGATTCCGTTGAAGGTTCATACTGCACTTCAATGAAATCCATCGCACTAAAAGGAGGAAATTAACAGTTTTGTAACAGCTTTCCTACGAAATGATGGCGTGGTAAATTTCATATTGGTTTTCGAAATCTGTCATCAGCTGTATCATGGCGACAAGCTGTTCTGGGGACAGATGACCTATTCCGGATGGGGTAGAGCAGGCGGGGACGCGGCTAAGTGTGTAACGCCTGATTTTATGTGCCGGGGCACCAAGTGCCTGTAATAGTTTTTTTTGAATTTTCTGTCATATCCTTTACTTCCTTTCTTCTTTGCTTCTGTCTGATTGGCAGTATCATTTTAAGGCAGTCCTTTGTTTTGGCGTATCCTTGATGATTCCATTTTATTCCTGCAATTGCTTTTGGTCTTTCAGATTTTTTGGGGAAAATTGGGGGGAGGGAACAGCTGAGAAAGGGGAGCCGGTTTATATTGACACAATCACTTATGAGGATTTCATGCTGTTAGGTCAGGTGGACATGGAGAAACGGTTTATGGATTTGGACGGGCTGGAACAGCAGGAGCACCTGAATGAAGATATGGAGTCAGGGCTGGAATTGGAATATGCTTTTGATATGGAAAATGAAACGACGGATTCGTCAGAGGAAAATGCCGGAATCCTTTGTAATAGGGGAGGCAGGAACAGCGAAACCGCTTATGATGGGAAATGATAGAAAGCCGGAAACATCTATTACAGTGGGAATCGGGAAACCGGAGGTAGTGCCGGATAATGGAAAACAGGTGGCAGGTGGAAATGATAAGGCAGCAGATTCCATTTCTTACCGTATGTTCCACTGGAAATTTACCGTGGAGCAGAAAGAGAAGGTAAAGCGGGCAATGGCTGTCCGTGTGCCAAAAGAAGTGATACTGTCGTATTTCTATCCGGAAACTTCGGTTGTGAGGATGATGGAGATACGCAGGCGGTATGAATAAAAATAATTCTCGGTTGTGCATTCATATCTGTGCGTGTTACAATAGTTTCAACACGGGGGAGGAATGATATGGAAACACTGGAAATCGCACTGGATGAAAACGGCAATAAGGTTGTTGTTCTGCCTGATATTATTTTTTCAAATAAACAGAATATTGACTGGAATGAGGTGGAGAAGTATCTGGAACGGTTTGTCGGGGAACTGGTGGAAATAGCGGAGACCGGCGACGTTATTTATTTGGGAAAAGACTTCCCGGATGAATATGCCGGTTCAAAATATACAAGGAAGATGAAAGGCGGCAGGGCAAAGGCGAAAGCCAATGCGGCACAGGGCATCCGTGAAATGGTGGGGATTGCCTCGGATAAAAGGTTCCGGGAAAACCGGAAAGAGAAACATTCCGGTAATGCCGCTAACGGCTGGTATTACTATACGACAAGGTTTGCCATGCTGGTTTATGATAATGACACGAAAACGGAAAATTATAATATTTATTCCGGCTGTCTGGTGGTAAACTGTACGGGGAAAGGAAAGATGTACCTGTATGATCTGGTGGATATAAAAAAAGAAGCGAGTAACCCACTCAGGACTAACAGGTAGCCAGTGGTACAAAACCGCCTCTCTTTGCTTAAAAGAATACCACCGGGCAGGAAATTTGTCAATCTTTTTTCAGTTTTGATATAGGGAAAGCGTGGAATATGAGGCAGGATATGTTAATTGAAAGTGGGTGCAGGTAAATGTTTATTGACGAAACCATAGAACTTCGGGGAGATTTGCTGGAAAGGCTGTGGCGTGAGTTTGCGGAACTGCGGAAATATTACGATGCGGGCGACTGGTTCAACTTTGACATTTTCTTTTGGGGAGTTGAGGCAACCGTCAAGGGATATTATCTGGCAGGGAAAATCAGCCGGGCAGATTTGGACTGCATTTTTCGGAAGTATGGGATTTTATGAAAGGAATCTGCAGGGAAATGGAAAAGGAGATTATCTATGGAAAATCCGGTAGAGATGATAAATAATATCGCTAATATGGATGATTTTTTGAATTTTGTTGTACAGTTAGCTATGGATTCAAAAGAACATCCTGAGGAATGGGAAAATACTACGATTACTGATTATCTGGGACAGATGGCAAGCTGGGTAGATGACTGTTCTGCTTTTGATGGTACGGTAGATTGGGAAAAAGTGGATTACAAAACATTTGCGAAAATATTGTATATGGGAAAGATATATGAATAAACAGAGGCATGGGGATTTCCGACATTTTCGGCAAAACCTCAAAAGAAATCCTCCTCCAGTTTTCTTCGCCCATTGATTTTGAATCGGTTTCATCCGAAACCCTGGCCCAACTGCTGGCTCAGCTCAGCAGACAGAAAGTCGGCGCTGCCAAAGCGGAGCAGTTAAAGGCTGCCGCATCCTCTTCTTTTGGCATTACCTTTGCCAAAAACAGCTTCACATTCCAGCTCAAAACACTGATTGAGCAAATTTCTTTTATCGAAAAGCAGGTAAAAGAAACAGAAGCGGAAATTTCCGGAATCATGGAAAAACTGGAATCCCCCATTACCACCATTACTGGAATTGGCAGTGTCACAGGAGCGGCCATCCTAAGCGAGATTGGCGACATCTCCAAATTTGACAGCCCCAGAAAACTGGTGGCTTTTGCCGGTTTGGATGCTACGGTCACACAATCCGGTGAATTTGAAGCAGCCCACAATGTAATGAGCAAACGTGGATCACCTTATCTGCGGAAAGCGATTTTTCAGTCCGCCCTGATTGCTTCCTTTAAAGACCCCGTATTAAGTGTCTATTACCAGAAAAAGAGGGAGGAAGGCAAACATCATCTGACCTGTGTTGGAGCTGTTGCCAGAAAAATGTGCAACATCATTTATGCCGTCCTGAAAAGCAATCAGCCTTACGTTCCAAAAGCATAAATCCTTTTCACTCACGTTGGCCTGCCTGACAACAGGCTTTATTGTCATGCTCTTTTTTCTATAAAATTTCTTTTAAATTTTTTCAATTATTTACTTGACTTTTAATAGTTGGTCTTTCTTATGAGATTCAGGCGATTTTTGACTTAGGGTTCGAGCCCCGTCTATCGCTCTTTTTTCATTAATGCCGCAAGCCTTAAGTTTTTTAATCTAAGGCTTGCGGCAAATTTTGTTTTTATACAAACGCTGCAGTTCCGCATAAAGTCCGGTTTACTGCAGCACTTGCTCCATCTGGCGGTACATGGCGTCCGCGTTCGTCTGGGCAGGCAGTTCTTTGGGGCTGACCTGGCTGAAGTAGACCCGGGCCAGGTGCAGACTGTGATCTTTTTGCAGCCGATAGCGTTTTTCCATAAGTATGGACATACGCAGCATAAGGAAGGCGTATTGCTGAGGAAATTTTTCCGGACGGTAGTAGCTCAGGGAGCGCTGATAACATCTGGCGGCTTCTTTCAGCATTTCCTGGGGCCGCGATGTATCCAGGTATTTCTCCATAAGCAGATCGCCCAGTTCGGTATTTGCTTCTGCAAACACAGCTTTGTCGGTGGGGTCAGGCGATTTTGATAAGTCTTTTTTTGCCTGGGTGAGATTCTCTGTGAAATCACTTTTTGTTTCCGCCGTGTATTCCTCCAGAAGCTGATACAGACTTAAGGCCCCGCCGGCGCAGATGTCTTTCTGTTCCCCGGGGATTTGCTGCAGGGCATTTGCCAGCTTCAGCACTTGCAGCAGGAATTTCCAGACATTGCCGTCGGGATGCTGCATGGGCATGTCCGAAGAAGCTGCAGCGCAGAATGGGGCGGTTAATTGCTTTATTCTGTCTTTGGCGCAGTTTTTCAGCAGGTTGGGAAAATCCTCAGTCAGAAAAAAGGATTTTTCATCTAAAATCCTCTGCAGGCTGAGGAGAATGTCACCTGATTTGCCGGCTTCATCCATGATTTGTTCCAGAAACAGGTTGCGGCATTCAGCGGAATTTTCTACGGCTTGCTGGGCCAGACGGAGACTTTCTTCTATTTGGCGGCCAGTGTCCGAATCTTGCTGAAAGCGCAGTGCGGCCTGGAAATAGGGCAGGGCTTCATAGGCTTTTTCTGCCAGGAGGAGATTTCTTCCTTTATTATATAATCCTTCCGGCAAGGAACGGTCAAAAGACAATATCTGATCGCAGCAGGCCAGGGCATGTTCTGTCTGTCCCAGTCCCTCGTAACAGGCCATGAGATAATCCAGGCAGGAAAGATACATGTCGCAGGCATGTCCGGCCAGGGTTTGCGTAATTTTGCTGCGTTCCCAGTATTTTTTCATGGAGTTCAGCTGTTCCAGAATCGGCATATAGTGATTCCGGGGATCTTTGGCAAATATAACACTGGTTAGCTGCCGGTATACGTCTGAGAGCAGGGGCCCGTATTTTTCCTGAAGCTGACAGTCCAGCTCCAGCAGCAGCTTCAGGCGCTTGGTCTGAGAAGAGCTGCCGAACCGGCGCCTGTATTCGTTAAGATATTCCATGGACTGACAGTAGTCTCCCAGGTGGTAAAGGCTGATGCTTAAATACATAAGCTTTGACTGCTCCTCATCGGCAATGTTTTCCTCCATCATCCGAACAGCCCTTTGAAAATAATTTCGTGCATGGGTAATGTCTCTGTCAAGGTAGAGGCACATGGCGTAATGGTAGATGGTTTCCCAGTCGTTTCTGTTGTATTCCAGGTATTTGCCATAACAGGTGCGGGCCGGCTCAAAATCTTTTAACGCATAACAGGCATTGCCGATGTGTTTTAGAAGTTCTTCGGCTTCAGGCTGCTGTCTGTACAGGGAAAACAGCCGGACTCTGGCTTTTTTCAGTTCATGGGTGCGGCCCTGGCTGCGGAGAATGTCAATCTCGTTTTTAATGGCGGAAAAATCATAGGGATTGATGGCAAGCGCACGGCAGAAGCACTGGTATGCTTCTTCTCTGCGGTCCATGCGGCAAAGCACAATGCCTTTGTTTGTCCAGAGATAAGAATTTCTGTCCTGGTCGTAGGCGATTGCTTTTTCATAGAGCGGAAGCGCCCGCTCGTACATGCTCTGTTTGCGGTACACATCGCCAAGGCTGCAGCAGGCGCCGGCCAGAAATTCTTTGTCGCGTTCTTCCCCGGATTCTGTCAGCCGGGAGAGAATCTGATCTGCTTTCTGGTATTCTCCCAGGATTGCCTGGTCGCATGCCTGGACCTTCAGCCAGTTTCTTTCTTCCGGGCTATAGCAGCCGGAGTCTGCGTTGCTGAAATCGGAGGGAAGGTGCAGAAATTCCAGAAGTTCATCGGCCAGTTTTTCAAAAGAAGGCGTGCGGTTTTGGGGCAGTTCTGCCGTACAGTTTTGTATCAGGCGCGCTAATTGCTGTTCCTGACTGAAAAGCGGCGGGGGGCTTTTTTTGCCGGCTGCAGGATATGTACATGTTAACTGCTGTTCTTTTTTTCCGCAGAGAAAAAGCTCTTCCATAATTTTTCCCAGACTGAAAATATCATCCAGTGCATTGGCGTTCAAGGCAGGGGGAGCATACGGCCTGTTTTTTTGACTGGCCGTTTGCTCTGCCTGAAATCCGGAATCTGGAGACAGAGAGGAATCCTGTAAAAGCCTGTTGGTTCCGAAGTCTGTGATTTTCACATTGCCCTCCTGAGTGAAAAGCAGGTTGGAGGGCTTTAAATTTCCGTGCACAAAAGGCTTTTTTGGCTGGGAAAGGTGCTTCTGGCAGTGTATCATGCCCAGACAGACCGACAGGGCAATCGTTGCAGTTTTTTCCGCAGGAACAGGCATGCTGCCGGCCAACAGGGATTTCAGCGAATTGGGCAGCCATTCCATGACAATGTAATATTCCGACTGGATTTGCTCCAGGCGGTAGAGTTTGACTACATTTTTATGGGAAGGAAGATTTAACAGGTTCTGAAGTTCTGCCTGAAGGGCATCCGGCTTCTGAATCCCGGAGGCTTTCAGGGCGCACGGAACCTGGCTCCATAAATCAAAACAAAAATATATCTGGCTCTGTCCGCCGCTGTCCTGACTGAGAATCCGGTATCGGTTTTTTAAAATATCTCCGTCTTTATAAGGGGCGGACAGTATCCCGTTTATTTCCAGGGTGATATCTGAGTAATCGGTGTTCATAAAATACAGCTCCCTTATTTTAAAATTAAATTGCATATTACATTTGTAACAATTAATCAGAGCGAAATGTGGCGGTTTTTGGAGAGTAATTCCGAAATGTGAATTTTTGATAGAGATTCTGGAAGAATGGGCTTTTCCTGTTTGGGGAATTACGGATCATTACAAGGAATATAGTCGAGAACAAATTTTTTGCATAATATATGCTGAGGGGAAGATTTATTGCTCCGGCGGTTAAATATCGCTGCAGCTCAATTATTCGCCTAAAGGAGTCATTGTATTAGAAAAGAAAGTGAGGCAATATGGGAACAATAAAAAGAGATGATATTATAGAAAATTGCAAAAAATATCTCGGCAGGCCTTATGTCTGGGGCGGCGAGAGTATGGAAGAAGGAGGATATGACTGCTCCGGACTGGTGTACCGGGTGCTTCAGGACTCGGGCTTTCAGGTGGGGCGCACAACCTCCCAGGGCTATCGGGCCATTGGAAAGGAAATTCCCGCCGGGGAGCAAAAAAAGGGCGATTTGCTGTTTTTTGGAAATCCAGATAAGGCCACCCATGTGTCAATTTGTGATGTAAATGGGAAAATGTATGAATCCATCGGCAGTTCGTCCAATACAAAAGACAATCCGGGGCCGGGAGTCACCTATTCCAATATCACCCGCAGAAGCGATATGATTGAAGTCCGCACCCTGTTTGATGACAGCGGGGATAAAGAGCCGGAGAGCGGAGCGGATAAATATCAGGTGGGAGAGGAGTATACCCTGCAGGCGGAAATGAAGGTGCGTACCGGGGCCGGAACCAATTACCGGGCCAAAAGCTACAGCGAGTTAACGGCAGACGGCAAGAAGCATGATTCGGATCGGGACGGCGCAGTGGATGCAGGAACCAGGATAACCTGTAAAGGAGTGAAAACCGTTGGAAACGATGTCTGGATGCAGACGCCCTCCGGATGGATTGCCGCAGTCTATCAGGGGAAAACTTATATTAAGTAGCAATCGGCCCTGAATTTATGAAAAAAGAACTGTGGAAGGATTATTCTTCCACAGCTTCTTCAGTTTGCAGGCCGCTGAGATATTCAGTTAAAGAGCTTAAATCTACTTCTGTCTGAGTGGGATTTTCAGCGTCCTTCTGATTAAAATATCCGAATGCGGAATACCCGACCCATCCGATTACGGCAACGCTGACTACTGTGCCGCATGCCGCAGCTATCCGGCGCTTCATTTTCTCACGCTTCATAATCTGTTTGCGGTTTGCTTTTTCTTGTTTATACTGGTCTACCTTTTTCTGACTCATAGCCATTCTCCTTATATTGTAATAGATGAGCGGCTGCTCTCAATCTTTTACAGTATACACTATTTTTGTGAAAAAATCTTTAAAAAAGCGAAAAAAATAAATTTTGTGCAGATATTTGCAAAAAAGGGTGTTTTAAGAAAGGGTTGAAATTGGTTAAAATTGTGTTATGATAATTTGGACAGAAAAATGAGAAATAAGGAGAAGCCAATGAGTTTAGCAGATCATATTTTTATAGACATGTGCCGGGACATTCTGGAACACGGCGTCAGCACAGAGGGGGAAAAGGTGCGTCCCCACTGGGAGGACGGAACCAGCGCCTATACGATAAAAAAATTCGGCGTGGTTAACCGCTATGATTTGTCAAAAGAATTTCCGGCCATTACCCTGCGAAAAACAGCCATCAAAAGCTGTACCGATGAAATGCTCTGGATCTGGCAGAAGAAATCCAATAACATCCGCGAGCTGCACAGCCATATCTGGGATGAGTGGGCGGATGAGACAGGCTCCATCGGCAAAGCCTACGGATACCAGATGGCAGTGAAGCATTCTTATAAAGAAGGCATGATGGATCAGGTGGATCGGGTGATTTACGATTTGAAGCACAATCCCTTCAGCCGCAGGATACTGACCAATCTCTATGTGCACCAGGATTTGAGTGAGATGAATCTTTATCCCTGCGCCTACAGCATGACTTTTAATGTGACCCAGAATCCGGGGCGGGAAAAGCTTGTGCTGAACGGGATTTTAAACCAGCGTTCCCAGGATGTTCTGACGGCCAATAACTGGAATGTGTGCCAGTATGCGGTGCTGATGCATATGCTTGCCCAGGTCTGCGGAATGGAACCGGGGGAATTGGTGCATGTGATTGCAGACGCCCATATTTACGACCGGCACATTCCTCTGGTGCAGGAATTGATAGAACGGGAAACATATCCGGCGCCCAGGTTCTGGCTGAATCCTCAGGTGAAAGATTTCTATGAATTTACCAGAGACGACGTCAGACTGGAAAATTATGTGACCGGCCCGCAGATTACAGAGATTCCGGTGGCGGTTTAGAATCGGGAGGACAGGGTATGGATGTGATTGCATCAGTGGTTTAGAATCGGGAGGACAGATCATGAATTTAATTGCGGCAGTGGATAAAAACTGGGGAATCGGCAAGGACAACCGTTTACTGGTGCGGATTCCCGAAGATATGAAATATTTTCAGAAATTGACCACAGGAAAGGTGATTGTGGTGGGAAGGAAAACCCTGGAAACTTTTCCCGGCGGGCAGCCCCTGAAAAACAGAACGAATATTGTGCTGACGGCCAATCCGGACAGGAAAGTAAAAGGCGCCGTTATGGTACACAGTATGGAGGAGCTTCTGGAGGAACTGAAAAAGTATGACAGCCAGGATATTTACATTGCAGGCGGAGAGAGCGTTTACCGGCAGATGGCGGATTTATGCGATACGGCCTATATTACAAGGATTGATTATGAATATCTGGCGGACGCCTGGTTTCCAAATCTGGAGGAGCAGGAAGCATGGAAGCTGACGGCGGACAGCGAAGAGCAGACTTATTTTGATCTGGAATATTATTTTCTGAAATATGAAAAGAAAAGTCCTTGTCAGGAAGGGTGATCTGCCAATGGAAAACTTTATTTTCAGCATTAATGTGACAATTCCGATTTTTCTGGTGATGGTACTGGGATGGGGTTTAAAGCAGATGGGAATGCTGAACGATAATTTTGTGACCGTAGCGAATAAATTTAACTTTCAGGTGACGCTGCCGGTTCTGCTGTTTCGGGATATTTCTTCGGCGGATATCCGGGCGGTCTTTGATTTGCAGTATGTTTTGTTCTGCGCACTGGCAAGCTCGTTCTGTTTCTGGGCTATCTGGGGCGGCGCAAAATTATTTCTGAAAGACAGTTCTGTGAGAGGAGCTTTTGTGCAGGCGTCTTTCAGAAGCAGCGCGGCGGTGATGGGGCTTGCTTTTATTCAGAATATTTACGGAAAGTCGGCCATGGGGCCTTTGATGATTGTAGGCGCGGTGCCTTTGTACAATATTTATTCAGTAATTGTGCTGACATTTGAGGGAGAACAGAGCCGGAATGCAGATAAGAGAGAAAAAATCAAAGAAGCCTGCACTAATATTTTGAAAAATCCAATTATTATCAGTATTTTTCTGGGACTTGCGGTGTCTCTGTGCAGGATACAGTTTCCGATTCTGGTAAATAAGACTGTAAGTAATGTGTCTCAGATGGCAACGCCTTTGGCTCTGATTACGTTGGGGGCAGGATTTGAGGGCCGAAAGGCTCTGGCAAAAATCAGGCCCACACTGGCTGCCTCTATGATTAAACTGGCGGCGCAGCCTTTGCTCGTTCTGCCGGCGGCATTGGCCCTGGGATTTGATGGGGAGAAATTAATTGGAATTTTGATTATGCTGGCCTCTCCCACTACGCCAAGCTGTTATATTATGGCAAAAAATATGGGAAATGATGGGACGCTGACAGCCAGTATTGTGGTGGCAACGACACTGCTTGCGTCATTTACGCTGACGGGATGGATTTTCCTGCTTAAGACGCTGGGATATATTTGAGTTTATTTTCAGTATTTTTCTCAATGACAAGTGTGCAGTATGCCAAAGACGCACTGTGGCTTTGATACGGCATGGTTATACTTGTTCCATTGTCATTCAAACATAATACACAGCAGAATGTTTGAATGTCTTTTCCTTTACTTTTTCACAAAGGAATCTTTATACAAACATGAGTCTAATTTTATGAGGTGAATGATATGTATGAATATACTGTTGAAAAAAGTCAGTTAAAGAAATATAATGATGATGCATATTTAGCACTCCGGAAATGCAAAAATTTTTTGAACTCAAAGATTACATTTTTAGCAAGGGGAATAAACTTAAGAAAAATCCCGAATTGTTATATACAAACAGTCAAACTGCAATCAAAAAAGAGCAGTTAGAAGCATTGTCAGCATTTCAAAAGAATCTTGAAGAATTTTATAAATATCTGAGGACTGCTGATATTATAACTTAATATAAAAGATTTTAGGAAGTAAGAGTAATTTGGAAGAAGGGATGATTCGAGATGGAATCTGAGGATAAAAAAATAAATGAGTTAGAAATGGCCAGAAAGCGTACCCACAAAATTGTGATTACAGATATGGCTATTGAAAAAGTACCGTTGATTAAATATAGAGAGATTCCTGAAAGTGAATATTTGATGTTGCAGGAATTGGCGAAGGAAGTGTTGATGGTTTCTAAAAATGAGAATGATTCTAATGAGGTGGCGCTTACCTATAGCCTCGATTATAGAAACTTGATTGCCGAAGGGAAAGCGTTTATGGGGGTTGCTTTAGGGGATGAGCATTCGGTTGATCCATGCATGAATACAGTAGCATATCATTTGATAACAACCTCTATTCAATGTGTTGTTATTGTGCTTCATAATCATCCATCACTATCGAAATTTTCATTGGAAGATGTAAAGTTTTTTCTTAGTAATGGAACTGTTAAAATGATGGTGGTAGTTACAAACTTAGGGAATATTTCATATCTTGTAAAAAAGGAAAATTATAGCCGCAAAAAAGCTATAGAAATATATAATCACGCAGTTAATGTGCATAATGAAGGAAACAATGTACGTGATTATCAGAAGGCCGTATTCTGTTTCCTTTCTAATTGTCATGAAGCAAATATTGTATACGAAGATCGTTAAGGAGGTATTGATATGACGAAGAGAGCTATTTTAAGTGAGAAATTAGAAGACAATAAAGCTGCTGCTGAATGGGGGATTAGACAAGCAGAATTGATTAAAAAAAGTGAAGATATAACGCGGAGGTTAGAAGAAAAATATATACCTATTATTTTATCGCGTAATGGAAGGAATAATTAGTGACAAGAATACATGTATTCCTTAAAAAACATATTTTTTCAGAGCTATTTGATAGTGTCGGATATAGACATTACCAGATGGTAACGGCAGAGTCGGCAGGCTGATTGCTTTAAAAGAGTGCCTGCGGTTCGGGCTTATTCCTTTTATTATTGAGGATGAAAAAAAATGTATTATTACCGTGGACTCTCTGAATGGGAATTGGAGAAAGGCTATCTGACAGACACTTGTCTGGATGGACAAGATACCTTCAGAAAACTGATGTCCAAATTCGATATCCAGTCGTAAAACATTCTTTGGAGAATGCCACATATATCCTTTAAGATGTTATCTGTTTTAACAAATGAAAGTGATTCCCAAATTTTATTTTTTCAAGTTCATGCGGATCTGAATTAATTGCAAGAGCTCATGGTATAAGCTTCCCTGCTCCTCTAAATCAATCATCAGCCATCTTTGCCCGTTTCCTTCTTTTGTCTGATGATAGATGTTCTGCAGTTCTTTTGTGCATTCCGGGAGTATGGCTTCTGCAAGCGGTTTTTCTTTTGCGCCCACAACAATCATGACGGTAAAATAACCTTCTCTTGGATATATGGTGCACAATGTTTTTCCGGATTTTTTAAATTTTATATTCCAGCCTTTTTCCCAACTGCAGGAACTGTATTCTATTTTTTCTTTACATTGGTATGTGTTCCTAATTTCTGAGCAGAACTGCATAAAGACGGGAGTTCTGACATATTCGCCTATTTCTTCTATGGTGGGGCAGATACTCTTGTTTTGTAAATCAATCATGCCGAAAGATACCTCCAATATTTTTCTTTTGCCTCCATTCAGGCGCAGCGCCATCCTCTGCCCAATATTCGTCAAGTGCAGTAATTTTATCATTAATGACTTTGATGAAAGACGTGGCATGAAATGACAGTGTTCTATCCTGGGAGTACACATGGGTTACCGTAATCAATAAGTCGTTTATTTGTTCAACTCTTTCTACTTTGCCAGACCAGCTGCCGGGATATTCGCAATTTGCGATGATAAATTCGTCTACGTTAAAATGTTCGTTGGTGCAATGCCAATAGATATCGGCGTTTTTGTCAAAGTAATCTCTGACAGCATCCGCGTTTTGTTCTAAAACATCGTGCCAGAATTTGTATATGTCCATGTTTTCATACCTCTCTTTTATTTTATTTTCAAATGCGATTCAGTACTGCAACGGACGTTGTATATTTGGATACGGACAGAACTACCGGACTGCCCTTTGACACACAAACCGGGCAGTGTTCCGGCGAACTAACTGCGAACTGCGGCTAAGGAGTTTTAGAGAGCCGTCACTCCTAAGTCTCCGTAAGCAGTGGATTTCGCCTCCGCACAATACGCCCATGAACCGTTTGCTTAGCCAAAGGGCAATCCGGTAGTTCCTGTGTATCGAAATATAAAACGTTTGCTATAGTCCCGCAGCTTAATCCATTTCTGCATCCTCACACGTCTCTAAATATTCTGACAGCAAAGCAGAAGGCGGATTTAACCGCAACGCCCGGTTATATTCAGAACCGTCAGAATCGGGCGGAACCTGTTCTACATTAATCACCACATGTTCCCGTTCTTTTCTCCAGCAGTAATGATGGTGTAACTGTGGGCATTGACAGTTATTTTTATGTTGTCAATTTCGCAGTACCAGTTTTTATCCTCCATGCTGCATCTCCTTATTTTTAACCGCCGTATCCAAATATAAAACGTTCGCGGCAGTACGAATATAATTCTCAGTATACTACATTTTTTTCCTGCTTTGTATCCCCTTTCCAAAATTATTGGAGAAATTTCAATTTTCCTTAAGATTGACACTTTCCCAAAGCTGAAATTTCTGCTACAATAGAGCAGATACAGAAAAAAAGCAGAGGTGAATCTTATGGCGATGGATATAACAGGAAGAAAATTATTTGTAAAAGCCTTGCTGGAAGAAGGGGTAGACACCGTATTTGGCTATCCCGGCGGCATGGTAACAGATATTTTGGACGAATTATACAAGCATGAGGAAATTGAACTGGTGCTGCCCAGACATGAGCAGGGATTGATTCATGAAGCGGAAGGCTATGCGAAAGCCACCGGGAAAGTGGGAGTCTGCGTGGTAACCAGCGGCCCTGGTGCCACCAATGTAATTACGGGCCTTGCAGACGCCCATTACGATAATATTCCGCTGGTGTGCATCACCGGCCAGGTGCCCTTAAACCTCATTGGAAATGACGCTTTTCAGGAGGTGGATATTGTGGGCATGACCCGCAGCATCACCAAATACGGCGTTACTGTCCGTGACCGGAGAGACCTGGGGAAAATCCTGAAAATGGCCTTTCACATTGCCAAGACCGGGAAGCCGGGCCCGGTGCTGATTGATCTGCCAAAGGATATTCAGACTGCTTCAGGGCCGGGGGAATACCCGAAGGAGGTATCCATCCGGGGATATAAGCCCAACGAAAATGTTCATGTGGGCCAGCTGAAAAAAGGATATAAACTGCTGAAAGCAGCCAAAAAGCCGCTGTTTCTGGTGGGCGGAGGTATCAATATTGCCAGGGCCAACGAGAAGATGCTGCGGCTTGTGGAGCAGACGAAGGTGCCTGCAGTGACGACTGTTATGGGCAAAGGCGCCATTCCTACCGGTCATCCCTATTATATAGGAAACAGCGGTATGCACGGAAAATATGCGGCAAATCTGGCGGTGGGCCAGTGCGACGTACTGTTTTCCATCGGCACCAGGTTTAACGATAGGATTACCGGAGATTTGAATGAATTTGCCCCCAATGCCCAGATTGTTCATGTGGACATTGATACAGCGGCCATTTCCAGAAATGTGGTGGTGGATGTGCCCATTGTGGCCGATGCCAATCTGGCCCTGGAAAAACTGTTAGAGTGGGCGGAGCCCCAGGATACAGATGAATGGCTTTCCAGGATACGGGAATGGGATCGGGAAAATCCTCTGGAAATGCGCAGAGATAAAGGCATGACGCCTCAGATGATTATGGAGCAAATCAATGAGCAGTTCACAGAAGGCGTGATTGTGACTGATGTGGGGCAGCATCAGATGTGGGCGGCTCAGTACATAGAGCTGAATGAAAAAAAACAGTTTATCACTTCCGGCGGCCTCGGAACCATGGGATTTGGTTTTCCGGCAGCCATCGGCGCCAAAATCGGCTGTCCTGAGAAACAGGTGGTATGCATCACCGGAGACGGCGGCATGCAGATGAACCTGCAGGAACTGGCTACGGCCATGACCCAGGGAGCCAACGTGATTGTGTGTATCCTGAACAATTGCTATTTGGGGATGGTGCGGCAGATGCAGCAGCTTTTCTATGGAAAACGCTATAAGGCTACCTGCCTGCGGAGAAGAAAAGACTGTCCCAATGACTGCAAGGGGCCCAATCCTTCCTGTCCTCCCTATGAGCCGGATTTTGTGAAACTGGCGGAAAGCTACGGAGCAATGGGAATCCGCGTTACGAAAGAGGAGGAGATTGCCCCCGCTTTTGAAAAGGCGAAAGAGCAGAAGGTTCCTGTTTTTATAGAATTTATGATTGCCGCGGAGGAGATTGTGCTGCCTATGGTAAAAGGCGGCAATCCCATGACGGAAATGATATTGAAATAAGAAGGGGGAACTGGAATGAAAAACAGATGGATTGCATTGTATGTGGAAAATCAGGTGGGCGTCCTGGCCAAAGTGTCCGGGCTTTTTTCCGGAAAATCTTATAATCTGCAGAGCCTGACAGTGGGAACCACGGAGGATGAAACAGTCTCCCGGATGACGATCTGCGTGACCAGTGACGATATCACCTTTGAACAGATTAAGAAGCAATTGAACCGGATGGTGGAGGTTATTAAAGTCATTGACCTGACGGATATGCCCATCCATATGAAAGAAATCCTGTTTGCAAAAGTAAAAAACTGTTCCGTGGCAGACAAGGCGGAATTGTTTCAGATTGCCCAGGTATTTCAGGTGGAGGTGTCTGACATCGGCACAGACAGCGTGCTTTTGGAATGCAAAATGACAGAACGGCGCAACAATGAACTGATTGATTTGCTGCGGAGCAAGTTTCAGCAGATTGAGATTGTGCGGGGCGGCGGGGTGGCCATTGAGTCCATCAGCACTTCCTGCGCCGGAAGGTCGGAATATTTCCGCCTTTCCCATCAGCAGAAAACGACGTAATGCCGGGTGTTTTGCCGGCCCTGAATGAATCAGGCAAATAATTCCGGCGGATGAGCCGGGGAACGGAGCGTGCAGTCATGCGTAACATTTTAGTGGTGGTAGATATGCAGAAGGATTTTATTGACGGTTCTCTGGGAACAAAGGAAGCCCAGGCCATTGTAGAGCCTGTCATTGCGAAAATGAAATCTTTCAGGAAATCTGATATTTATGTAACCAGGGATACCCATGGAGAGAATTACCTGGAAACGGCCGAAGGGAAGAAACTGCCGGTGGTTCATTGTGTAAAAGGGACCGAAGGGTGGCAGCTTCATCCGGAAATCGAAGCCCTTGCGGAGCCGTCCCATGTGATTGACAAACCCACCTTCGGTTCTCTGGAATTGATGGAATTATTGAAGAAGGAAAATGAAAAAGAGCCTCTTGCAATAGAACTGGCAGGTCTGTGTACTGATATCTGTGTGGTAAGCAATGCGCTTTTGCTGAAAGCGGCAATGCCGGAGATTTCCATCCGGGTGGATTCTTCCTGCTGCGCAGGCGTGACGCCGGACTCCCATCAGGCGGCAATGCTTACTATGAAAATGTGTCAGATAGAGACGGAATAAATGTGTCAGATAGAGACAGAATAAAGGTGTCATTGGGAATTTACAGGGCTTGAAGGAAAGAAGGAAATAAGATGACGCAAAGACTCAGCAGGGTACAGACCATTGCCCTGGGATTTTTATTGATTATTGCGGTGGGAACCATATTGCTGCTTCTGCCGGCTGCTTCCAGAAGCGGAACAAGCGTGGGATTATTGGACGCGCTGTTTACGGCAACCAGCAGCACCTGCGTGACGGGGCTTGTGACAGTAGACACATATACCAACTGGACGCTGTTTGGGCAGATTGTGATTATTCTGCTGATCCAGGTAGGCGGATTGGGATTTATCAGTATCGGCGTGTTCTTTTCCATATTTTTGAAAAGGCGGATTGGGCTGAAAGAGAGGAATCTGATTCAGGAAAGCGTCAATACGCTGCAGATTGGCGGAACGGTGCGCCTGGTAAGGAAAATTATCTGCTACAGCGCCCTGATTGAAGGGACGGGAGCGCTGCTTTTAATGATACGTTTTATTCCGGAGTTTGGCTGGGCCAAGGGAATCTGGTATGGGATTTTCCATTCCATTTCTGCGTTCTGCAATGCAGGCTTTGATTTGATGGGACAGTTTGAGCCTTATGGCTCCCTGACCAGATATTGTGATGATATTCTGGTGAATCTTGTCATTATGCTTTTGATTATTGTGGGAGGAATTGGGTTTATTGTGTGGGATGACATTTCCCTGCATAAATGGAACGTGAGAAAATATTTGCTGCATACGAAGATTGTCCTTACCATGACACTGGCGCTGATCCTGGGCGGAAGCATATGTTTTTATATATTTGAACGGGAAAATCTTCTGGCGGGGATGGATGTAAAGAGCCAGATTCTGGCTTCTGTGTTCGGCGCAGTTACGCCCCGGACGGCGGGATTTAATACGGTGGATACCGGAGCTTATACGGAAGGGACGCGGCTTTTGACGGTGCTTCTGATGTTTATCGGCGGAAGTCCGGGTTCCACAGCCGGAGGAGTGAAAACCACCACCATGATGGTGATCCTTTTGTATATCTGGTCGAATCTGAGGAATCAGAAGGGGCTGAATATTTTTGGAAGAAGGCTGGATGAAGATTCCGTTAAGAAGGCCAGCACCGTATTTTTTATCAATCTGCTTCTGGCTGCTGTTTCGGCGCTTTTGATGAGTGGATTTGAGCCGGGGCTGCCAATTTCAGATGTTTTGATGGAGGTATTTTCGGCCATTGGAACGGTGGGGATTTCAACGGGAATTACCAGGGATATCACCCTCGGGTCCAAGTATCTGCTGATTTTGCTGATGTACAGCGGCAGAATCGGAAGTATGTCCTTTGCACTGTCATTTACGGAGAAAAAGCGGGGTTCGCTGGTGCAATTGCCGATTGAGCGGATTACAATTGGATAGATGGGTGAAAACCTGCCGCAGATTTGGCTGCGCGTGAGATAGGAGGAAAAGAATGAAATCAATTCTTGTAATCGGAATCGGAAGATTCGGAAAGCATTTATGTGAAAATCTGGTAAATAACGGCAATGATGTGATGGCTGTGGACGAGATAGAAGAAAAACTGGAAGATATTCTGCCCATTGTCACCAGTGCGAAAATCGGAGACTGTACCAAAGAGGATGTACTGCGCAGCTTCGGCGTCCGAAATTTTGATATTTGTTTTGTGTGTATCGGAACGAATTTTCAGAGCAGTCTGGAAATTACCAGTTTGCTGAAAGAACTGGGGGCGCCCTGTGTGATCAGCAAGGCCACCAGGGATATCCAGGCGAAGTTTTTATTGAAAAACGGCGCGGATGAAGTGGTTTATCCTGACCGGGATATTGCAAAACGCATGGCAATGAAAGTCAGCGCCAATCATGTGTATGATTATCTGGAACTGGGAGAATACTCCATTTATGAGATACAGCCCTTAGAGGAGTGGATTGGAAAGTCCATTAAGGAGATGAATTTCCGCGTGAAATACAATGCCAACATTCTGAGCATTAAGCAGAATGGAAAGAGCAGCCTGCTCCCCAGTGCGGATCATGTGTTTCAGCGGGATGAACATCTGATGATTATTGGAGAAAATAAAGATATTAAGCGGATTTTAAAACGCTTATAAGGCAAGTGCTTCAAAGAGGCGTCATATAATATACGAAAGATAAAGGAAAAGAACATATGCTGCAAATGATAGCGGAACTGGACGGCAGGATTTTGCTGTTTATCCAGGAATTTTTACGTTTTGAATGGCTGAACCCCATTGTTTTGTTTCTCACCAGTCTGGGGAATGCCGGAGTGATCTGGATTGTACTGGCGGTATTATTTCTGATACAGAAGAAATATCAGAAAACAGGAATTGCCATGACAATCGCATTGCTGCTTGGGCTGCTGGTGACAAATATACTGCTGAAAAACTGGGTGTGCCGGCCAAGGCCCTATGTTGCCATACCCCAGCTGAATGCGCTTGTAACGGCTGCAGACTGGTCGTTCCCTTCCGGTCATTCCACCAGTTCCATGGCTGCGGCTCTGGTGATATTTTGCCGGACGCCCAGAAAAATCGGTATTCCTGCGATGATTTTGGGAGTGTCGATTTGTCTGTCCAGACTGTATGTGGGAGTTCATTATCCGTCGGATGTGGTCTGCGGCGCTTTGATTGGCGTTCTGGCTGCATTGTGCGCCCTTAAGATTACCAAAGACAGGAAAGAGAAGCAGGCCGTGGGGTAACGGCCTTCGGGGAGGCTGCCGTTTTACAGGCGGTTTCCTGGCAGGAAAGAGAAACAGGCCATATCGTAACGGCTGTTTGAACAGGCAGATATTATTAGAATCGTAACTGTTTTGGGACAGTTACGGCATTATTGAGAAAAGAGGAAGAAATATGCCCCAGGGAAATCCAAAACCAGGAGAATTCTATTTACATTTTAAAGACAGATTATATCAGGTGCTTACAGTGGCAGAGCACTCGGAGACAGGGGAAGAGCTGGTGATTTATCAGGCGCTGTACGGGGGATTCCAGACGTATGCAAGGCCCCTTAAGATGTTTGTAAGCCCGGTGGACAGGGAAAAATATCCCAATGTCTGTCAGGAATACCGATTTCAGCTGACAGAACAGAACCCGCCGGACAGCCAGAGGGAGGAGCCCCGGGGCGCGAAGCAGGTTTCTGCGCCGAAACTTACGGCGGAAGAGAATATGATGGCGTTTTTCGATGCCGAAACCATGGAAGAAAAATATCAGATTTTGCTGGAAATGCGGGGAGAGGTAACAGACCGGATGATTAATAATATGGCGGTTGTGTTAGATGTGGTAATTGAGGAAGGCCCTCTGGATCAGCGCTACGAGGAATTGAAAACCTGCGTGCGCACTTTTCAGAAATATGAGGTGGAACGAACATCGCGATAACAGGAAAAGGAGGTTGCCCCTCCTTTTTTTCTATGATAAAATAGAGATACAAAAAGAAATACAGAGGAATGATTTTCAGAAAGGATTCGAGACAGGTATGTTGCTTCTAATTAAGAATGGAACGGTAATCAATCCGGGAGACAAGACACAGGCAAAAGCGGATGTTCTCGTGAAAGACGGGGTGATTCAGAGAATTGCGCCCAAACAGACAATAAAGGCTGACCGCACGATTGATGCGGCAAATTGCTATGTAATGCCGGGATTTATAGATATGCATGTACACCTGCGTGATCCCGGAATGGAGCATAAAGAAACGGTGGACACGGGAGTAAAAGCGGCAGTCCGCGGCGGGTTCACTACGGTGGTGGCAATGCCTAATACCAAGCCTGCAGTGGATAATGCCGATGTGGTGAATTATGTGCATAACAAGGCAAAAAATATCGGACTGGCTCAGGTGCTTCAGGCAGGAGCCGTCACAAAGGGGCAGCGGGGTACAGAATTATCAGATATTGAGGGAATGGTGGAGGCGGGGATTCCGGCCATCAGCGAGGACGGGAAATCCGTCATGGACGCCCAGCTGTACCGGGAGGCCATGACATTGGCCATGAAATATGACATTCCGGTACTGGCCCACTGCGAAGACATCAATCTGGTAAACGGCGGCGTGGTGAATGCAGATAACGTTACCGAGAGAATGCGTCTCAAAGGCATCAGCAATGCGGTGGAGGATACCATAGCAGCCAGAGATATTGTACTGGCAAAAGAGACAGGGGCAGCCCTTCATCTGTGCCATTGCTCCACAAAGGACAGTGTGAAAATGGTTGAAATGGCCAAGAAAGAGGGAATCCGGGTGACAGCGGAAGTCTGTCCCCATCATTTTATACTGACAAGCAGCGATATCAAAGAGGATGACGCCAACTATAAAATGAATCCCCCTCTTCGCACCAGTGAAGATGTGGAGGCGCTGCGGGAAGGGCTGAAGGCAGATATTATGGATGTAATTTCCACAGACCATGCGCCCCATACAGCCATTGAAAAGGGAGTGGGAATCCGCAAAGCGCCCTTTGGGATTGTGGGCCTGGAGACGGCGGCGTCACTGACCATGACGGAATTAGTGGACAAGGGCTGGCTTACCGTGATGCAGATGGCAGAGAAAATGAGCTATAATCCTGCACGGATTCTGGGACTGGACAAAGGCGTGGTAGAAGAAGGCAAAACAGCGGATCTTGTGATTTTCGATCCAGAAAAAGAATCTGTCATTGATCCGGCCCAGTTCCGTTCCAAAGGGAAAAACACGCCCTTTGCCGGAAAAAAGGTGAAGGGGATGGTGATGGCAACCATTGTGGCAGGCAGGATTGTATACGAGAGCCCGGAACTGTAAAAGGTCGTTCAGGTTTACGTTAAAACTTTACATTTACTTTAAAACTTTACATTTACTTTAACACTTCACAATTTAAGAGAGGTCCGACATGATTAACAAATTAACAGCGAAGATTCAGAAAACCCATGCTCCCATTGTAGTGGGCTTAGATCCCATGTTAGATTATATTCCGGAGCATATTCAGAAAAAAGCATTTCAGGAGAAAGGAGAGACGTTAGAGGGCGCGGCGGAAGCAATCTGGCAGTTTAATAAAGAGATTGTGGATCATACCTGGGATTTGATTCCTGCGGTAAAGCCTCAGATTGCCATGTATGAGCAGTTTGGAATTCCCGGCCTTGCGGCTTTTAAGAAAACCGTGGACTACTGCCATGAGAAAGATTTGGTGGTAATCGGTGATGTAAAACGGGGAGATATCGGCTCCACCTCTGCCGCTTATGCGGCGGGCCATATCGGAACCGTAACAGTAGGCAGCAAAACATACCGTCCCTTTGAGGAGGACTTCATTACCGTCAATCCGTATCTTGGGACAGACGGGGTAAAACCTTTTGCAGACGTGTGCCGAAAGGAACAAAAGGGACTGTTTATTCTGGTGAAAACTTCCAATCCTTCCAGCGGAGAATTTCAGGACAGGCTGATTGACGGCAGGCCCCTGTATGAGCACGTAGGGGAAAAAGTAGCCCAGTGGGGCGCGGAATGCATGGGAGAATCTTACAGCTATATCGGAGCGGTGGTAGGGGCCACTTATCCGGAAATGGGTAAGATTTTAAGGAAAATTATGCCGAAAAGCTATATTCTTGTGCCTGGATACGGCGCTCAGGGCGGCAAGGGCGCCGATTTGGTTCATTTCTTTAATGAGGACGGCCTGGGAGCAATCGTTAATTCTTCCAGAGGAATTATCGCGGCTTACAAGCAGGAAGCCTATGTGAAATTCGGGCCGGAGCATTTTGGAGAAGCATCCAGGGCGGCAGTGGAAGATATGAGAACAGACATCGAGGGAGCATTGCAGAATATGCTTTGATTCATATTGTATCAGAATGAGATTCAGGAGAAGGATATGGCAGACAAATTTAAAGAACAGGCAGTTATTATCCGTCAGGAAGAGATTTCCTACGGAGTTTACAGTATGTGGCTGAAAACAGATCAGATTGCAGGAAAGGCGAAACCGGGGCAGTTTCTGTCCATCTATTGCCGGGAAGGGAGCAGGCTTCTGCCCCGCCCCATCAGTCTGTGCGAAATAGACAGGGAGGATCAGGCCGTTCGGATTGTGTACCGTGTGGCAGGAAAAGGAACTGAGGAGCTGTCCGGTATGAGAACCGGCGGCAGCCTGGAGGTGGTAGGGCCTTTGGGCAACGGCTTTCCCTTAAAAGAGAAAAAAGCATTTCTGATTGGGGGCGGCATCGGAATTCCCCCTATGCTTCAATTGGCAAAAGAGCTCCAGTGTGAGAAGCAGATTATTTTAGGCTACCGGGATTCCCTGTTTTTGCAGAAAGAATTTAAAAAGCAGGGGAAACTGTATGTGGCCACAGAGGACGGAAGCTACGGCGTGGAGGGCAATGTACTGGACGCCATTCGGGAAAACGGCCTGGATGCGGAAATTATTTACGCCTGCGGGCCCGGGCCTATGCTGCGGGCGGTGAAAGCCTATGCCAAAGAGAAGAAAATTGAATGCTGGGTTTCACTGGAAGAGCGGATGGCCTGCGGAATCGGCGCATGTCTGGGCTGTGTCTGCAAATCCAGGGAAAAAGACAGCCATACCAATGTGAATAACAAGAGGATTTGCAAGGAAGGTCCGGTATTTCGTGCAGAGGAGGTAGAATTTTAATGAACACAAAAGTGAAGCTGGCAGGCGTTACGCTGAAAAATCCGGTAATGACAGCGTCAGGAACGTTCGGCTCCGGAGCGGAATATGCGGAATTTGTAGATTTGAATAAACTGGGGGCGGTGGTGACAAAAGGAGTTGCCAATGTGCCCTGGGAGGGGAATCCCACCCCCAGGATTGCAGAGACATACGGCGGAATGCTCAATGCAGTGGGGCTGCAGAACCCGGGGATTGATTTGTTTGTAGAGCGGGATATTCCTTTTCTGACCAAATATGATACGAAAATTATTGTAAATGTCTGCGGCAGAACCGCGGAAGATTACTGTGAAGTGGTGAGGCGTCTGGCGGAACAGCCGGTGGATATGCTGGAAATCAATATTTCCTGCCCCAATGTGGAAGAAGGGGGCATTGCTTTCGGCCAGAGTCCCAAATCTGTGGAAGCCATCACAAAAGAAGTGAAGAAATACGCAAAACAGCCGATTATTATGAAATTAAGCCCCAATGTCACCGATATTGCCGAGATGGCTAAAGCGGCGGAAGCAGGCGGTGCAGACGCATTGTCTTTGATCAATACCATCACCGGCATGAAAATAGACATTCACCGCAGAACCTTTGCCCTTGCCAATAAAACCGGCGGGCTTTCCGGGCCTGCCATTCATCCTGTGGCGGTACGGATGGTATATCAGACGGCCCAGGCAGTGCAGATTCCCATTATCGGAATGGGCGGAATATCCACGGCAGAAGATGCGCTGGAGATGATTCTGGCGGGAGCCACCGCCGTGTCTGTGGGAACGGCTAATTTCCATAATCCTCTGGTTACCATGGAGATTGTGAAAGGCATTCGGGAGTATATGGAGCAGAATGGCGTGGAGGATATCGGAGAGCTGATTGGCGGAGTGCGGTAGCAGTTTTTCACAGCAAAAGATTCATACTCTGCATACAAAAGAGGAGGAGTAACATGGAAAAAACAAGAGAAAAATTCAAGTTCCGATTTCTGATATGGGCAGCAGCGCTGATTCTGTCAGTCAGCG
Source organism: Petralouisia sp. (assembly GCF_056822245.1). NCBI lineage: Bacteria > Bacillati > Bacillota > Clostridia > Lachnospirales > Lachnospiraceae > Petralouisia > Petralouisia sp. The sequence goes on from NZ_JBQIOP010000049.1 coordinate 25,357, forward strand.
GCACAGCTTACAGCAATGTCAGCATTGTACAGGCAGAGCAGACAGTGTATGTGACGCCTACAGGCTCCAAATATCATGCCTATAAATGCGGAAACGGCACCTATACGCCCACCACTCTGTCGAATGCGCTGGCCAGGGGCTTAACGCCCTGCAGCAAATGTTTCGGAAGCAATTATACGCCTTCGCCGGAACCTGCACCAGCTCCAAACCCGGCCCCTGCACCGGAACCTGCACCAGCGCCCAAGCCTATGAAAATCAATAAAACATCTGTCATTCTGGTAAAAGGGCAGACATACAAATTGAGGGTCAGCAATGGGGCGGGGCCCGTAACCTGGAGCTCCTCTAAAAAGTCGGTGGCATCCGTTTCCGGAAACGGAAAAGTGACAGCAAAGAAAAAGGGCAGCGCATTAATCACAGCAAAGGCAAATGCCGGGTCGAAGAAGTGCAAAGTGACAGTGGAAGCACCCAAACTGAATGCGAAAAATGTTACTTTGGATTTAAAACAGACCAGAAAGCTGAAATTGTCCGGCTGTAAACACACAGTCAAATGGACCTCCAGTGATTCTTCCGTCGCCAAAGTCAGCAAGGGAAAAGTCACTGCCAGACAGGTGGGTTCCGCTAAAATCACAGCCAAAGCCCATGGGAAAAAATATACCTGCAAGGTTACGGTGAAAAAACCCAAAGTGGAAAAGATACTTTTGGGGGAAGATTCTCTGCAGATGGAATACGGGACGGAGAAAGAATTTAAAGTCAGCGCCGCGCCGTCAAATGTGATGGAATATTATGATATTTTTGTAAAATCTTCAGATACATCTGTTGTGGAGGCTTCCCTGGATGAGTATGATCATACCGTTCTTTTAAGAAGCCGGGAGAAAGAAGGAAGCGCAGAAGTCTCAGTTTCCATCGGCGGTGTGACGGCGAAGTGCCGTGTGACAGTGACGAAACCGGCAGTAACAGAACTGACATTGAGCGAGAGCAGCCTGAGCCTGGAGCCGGGGGACAGAATGATGCTGTCTTATGATGCCAATCCGGTTGATGCCGGAGATTACTATGAGGCGATCTGGAAAAGCGGGAATGAGAATGTGGCCAGGATAGAGAATGTGGCGCAGGGAAGCGCATATGTGACAGTGGAAGCGGTCGGAGAAGGGGAAACAGATATTACTCTGACATTGGGAGACAAGACAGTTACCTGCCATGTTGCAGTAAAGCGTCAATAGAGAAATCATTTTACAGATTACATACGGAAGAAGGATTGCATGGATCATGCAGTCAGAGGAAAAATAATGACCGAACGGGAAAAAATGTTAGCAGGGCAGTTGTATGACTGCGGAGATCCGGAACTATTATCGCAATGGCATAAAGCGAAAGATCTGGTGAGAAACTACAATCAAATCAATTCTGCAGAGCTGGAAGAAAAAAGAAAGATTTTAGATGAATTACTGGGCAAAGCAGGTGAAAACCTGTGGATCACAGCGCCGTTTTTTGTTGATTACGGCAATAATATTTATTTCGGAAATAATTGTGAAGTGAATATGAATTGTACGTTTTTAGATGATAATATCATCCGCATCGGGGATAATGCCCTGATTGCCCCAAACGTGCAGATTTATACAGCGTTTCATCCCACAAATGCGTCAGAACGTTTTGGAGAACCAAAAGAGGACGGTTCGTTTGAATTCTGCAAAACCCAGACAGCGCCGGTTACGATCGGAGATAATGTATGGATTGGCGGCGGTGCCATTCTTATGCCCGGGGTAACCATTGGAAATAATGTTGTAATTGGAGCAGGAAGCGTTGTTACAAAAGATATTCCCGATCATACCATAGCGTATGGGAATCCCTGCCGGGTAATGAGAGAAAACAAATAGGATATTGTTATTGTTCACGGCCTGGCTGATGAGTGAATAAAGTGAAAGGAATGAGTGATGAATCATGGAAAATAATAAGAGACCCGAAAATATGGAGCGTATCACCACCACGGCTCTTGCAGAGCCCTTTATTGAGGAGCAGGTAGCTGCCATCCGCGGGCAGGTGGGAGATAAAAAAGTGCTGCTGGCCTTATCTGGCGGTGTGGACTCCTCCGTTGTGGCAGCGCTTTTGATTAAAGCAATTGGAAAACAGCTTGTCTGCGTACATGTAAATCATGGTTTGCTGCGAAAAGGCGAGCCGGAGCAGGTTGTTGATGTGTTCCGGAATCAAATGGACGCAAATTTAATTTATGTGGATGCAGTAGATCGTTTTCTGGACAAACTGGCAGATGTGGCTGATCCGGAAAAAAAGCGTAAGATTATCGGCACAGAATTTATTCGTGTATTTGAGGAGGAAGCGCGGAACCAGGAGGGAATAGAATTTCTGGCCCAGGGAACCATCTATCCGGACATTATTGAAAGCGATGGCGTGAAAGCTCATCACAATGTGGGCGGGCTGCCGGAGGATCTGCAGTTTGAGTTGGTGGAGCCGCTGAAGTTCTTATATAAGGACGAGGTACGTGTGGTAGGAAAGGCCCTTGGCCTGCCAGACGGCATGGTTTACCGTCAGCCGTTTCCGGGCCCGGGACTGGGTGTGCGCTGCCTTGGCGCGATTACCCGTGACCGTTTGGAAATTGTGCGTGAATCAGATGCAATCCTGCGGGAAGAATTTGCGAAGAACGGACTGGAAGGAAAAGTGTGGCAGTACTTTACGGCCGTGCCTGATTTCTGTTCGGTGGGTGTAAAGGACGGCGCAAGAACATTTGCTTATCCGGTTATCCTGCGCGCAGTGAATACGGTAGATGCAATGACAGCCACAGTGGAGAATGTGCCCTTTGAGCTTCTGGAACATATCACGGACAGAATTACGACAGAAGTGCCGGGCGTGAACCGTGTGCTGTATGATTTAACGCCGAAGCCTTGCGGGACCATTGAATGGGAATAAGTTAAATAGTGTTTCTGGGTCCCGGAAAACCTTTCTATAGCTTGGTTTTCCGGGATTCTTGTTTTTGGGTGGCTGCAAAATGGAAGCATATCAAAGTTTATATCAAAGATTTCGGTTCCCCTTTACTATATGATACTTATGGGGCAAGTGAAATTTACTGAATAATCTGAATTCATGAGATAAATGCTAGATAAAAAAAGGAATATCCTAAATATATTTTCTTGGAATACCCCTTGACTATTTTACTTTATTTTTTTTCTCTTTTTTAAGTACTCTTTTAGGACAAGATTAATATATTGCGAAAATGACCTATCATCTTCTTCTGCTAAAATCTTAATTTCGTCTATGATTTCTGAATCAAGTGTGATACTTACTTTTGTTTTAAGCGGTTTCATAATGCTACTCCTTTTTGATATAATATACCATTGTATAGCCTTTTGTATTGACATATCTTGTAAAGTAGTATAAAGTAGTATAACATTCGAATTGAGAATGAGGTGCTATTTATGGAAGAAGATCAAACAAGAAAATTGTCATATGATGAATTGGAAAGTGATGAAAAACTCCTATTAAAGTGGTATCATGAGAATCCGTTATCCGTTTATATTGAAATTGCTTTGATAGCACTGGAAGAATTTGAAGTTATCATAAAAAATGAATACAGAAAATACAAAGCCGAAACAGAAAAAAAGCAGATTTATTGAAAACATATTGGTTATTGTAAGGGGGAAAGAATTATCATGCATAAAGACGATTTAAAAGACTTCCTTTTTGAAATTTTGAACGAGCATGACACAATATTTATGGATATTTCATTAGATGATGAAACAGACACTATATTTATCAAATCCGTTGATGGAGAAAATTTTATTGTTACTGTCAGCTCTGTGACTGCGGGTGAAGCACTCATAGAACTGTGGGCAAAGAAAAACCCAGAATTGATGTCTCTTGCCCTTGGTGTGTTAAATATGAGGGATTTAGGAGAATTTACGGAGGAAGAAACACATAGGTACTTGTCAGAAATTGTTGGAAAAGCGGACAATTCATGTGCTAAAGATATAAAAGGCGGGCTTGAGAAATTAGGGAATGATAAATGAGACAGCATTCTTCACACATTATATAAGATAATTGATATGCAAGCTGCATAACCATTATCCCAGATCGTTTTGCAGCCCGCATATATTAATTAAATGAGCAGAATTCATCATGCAAGCAAACTATGATGAGATTTTGACTTTTATAGAGGAAATTTCTGATTATTGGCGTCAAGAATTGCATGATTTCCGATACTTATTATGGTGTGGCTTTCATTTGTCTATGCAGAGTGCCGTAAGTGCCTATTTCTTGGGATTTCCGGCACTTTGTCTTTTCATCTTCGCTCATAAAAAGCGTAAATTTACAAAAAATTAGTGTCAGAAATTTTGTTACCGATGAAATATGTGTCAGGATTGGAAACAGTGTCATTCAATGAACCAGCAAGTAATCACACTTGAATATAGGATGTTTTTTTGTATAATGAAACCAAGATGACACCTGATTATTTCCCCGCTATGAAAGCTGGGATGAAAGGAAGAAAGAATGGAAAAACAGAGATTGCAAAATATACGATTAAAGACAGCATTTTCACAAATTTATTTCAAGATAAAAAATACCTGATTCAGTTATACCGAGCACTCCACCCAGAAGATACGGAAACTACGGAAGATGAACTGAAGGACATTACAATCAAAAATATATTAGTGGATGCGTGCTATAACGATTATTCCGATTTTCTGATTATTCCGATTTTAACATAGGCAGACTGGGAAAAGCAATATATTCCGCATTCCCAGCCTGAAATTTTTCCAAAAGAA
>NZ_JBQIOP010000050.1:0-29932 GCF_056822245.1 Petralouisia sp.
AAGGAAGAAATATATCTTCATACTTATCAGGATTCAAAGGAAGCCCGCAGAGCAATCTTTGAATACATAGAAGGCTGGTATAACCGTAAGCGGATACATAGTTCTATTGGTTATTTGACACCACAGCAAAAGGAGGATGAGGAACTAAAAAAGCAGCATAATCTTTCGACTTTTTTGTCCAAAGTATTGACATAGGTCCACCCTGCCAAAGGTGTCTAAAACCATAATGAAACCAGGAGTGAAATTCATAGATTTGTTCGAAAAAATAAAACGAATATGGCCTAAAATAAGTCCTAATTTTAAAATAAATATTGCCTAATTTTTATTTATGTCAAATTCTGCATAATATGGTCGTTTTCTGCAATTTAGTTGACTAATGTATTAAAGAAAAATAGAATAACAAGGGGAATTGCAGATTTGTGCATATCGTCTTACCTTATGATGAATGTAAGGAAAAGATTAACGGATTTAGTAATACATGTCGAAATACAAAATGATGGAGTATAAAGTATCGGAGGAAAAACTGCTATCAATTAGCAAGGATGGAGGGGATAAATCAGATGTTCAAAATTGCAATATGTGATGATGAAAATCTTTTTACAGAAGAACTTAAAGAGCTGATCTCCGGCTACATGGCGGAAAAAGGTCTTATTTTTGAAATAGATACATATAGCTCAGGGGAGGCGCTGGTAGAATTAGGTCTTGGGGTAGTGCGTTATACGGTTGTGTTTTTAGACATAAATATGGAAAAAATTGATGGTATTAAGACGGCGGAGATGATCAGAAAAGTAAGTCGGGAAGTATTTATAGTATTCGTGACTGCATATGTGGATTATTCACTGGAAGGATACCGATTAGATGTTGTGAGGTATTTGTTAAAGGGGAATGCCAATTTTCAGAGCAAAGTCAATGAATGTATGGATGCCATCATTAATAAAATGAATTATTCTGTGACAAAAAGGAAATTTGACTTTAAAGAGGGCAGAAAAGAAATATCACTGGATAGATTATTATATATTGAGAGCAATTTGCATATACTTGAGTTTCATGTTATTGAAGATGAAGAAACTGTCTACACCATGTATGAAACATTAAATGTGATGGACGATACGCTTTCAGAGAATGGTTTTATCAGGACACACCAGAGTTACCTTGTAAATGTAAAACATATTAAGAATGTTGTCCGATATAAACTGATATTGACAAATGGGGCTGAGATGTCTATACCAAAGGTAAGATATACAGAAGTCAAAAAAAAGTTTGTAGCGTACCAGGGAGAAGTGTAGATCATGTTTGATTTAATACAGAGTATATTGTTGATGTTTATTGAAATAATGTGCTGTAAGATTTTTTATGAGACCTTTGGGAAAATACGATACAAAGGTTGGATTAATATAATTCAGTTTGTATTATTGCTTGTTGGTATATGTTTTCTTTCATATAGCTTTTCTGGGAGCTTTGTAATAAGGCAGATTGCTATTATTTTGCTGGCTTCAATACTGATGCTTTGGCATGTCGAAATTAGTTTGAGGAAATCTTTGGTATTAGCTATATTATTTGATGCATTGTTGTTGGCATTGGATTATCTGATTTATTTGTTTAGTAGATGGATACCTTTGGATCGTGCGCTGCTAGGACTGCAGTATGTAATTGGACATAATCTGGTATATCTATTGGGAAAAATTATACTGTTTTTCCTTATTCTTGTTATAAGAAAAAAATTTGGAAAAAAGTCAATGGAAATGATGTCGGATACAGAATGGTTAAGGTTTCTGTTTTTTCCTGTTTTTACAATAGCAGTTATTTCAGTAATGCTATCTGTTTTTGAACATGTGCAGACAGTAGAACAGGCAAATTTGCTTGTTGTCATTGCGTTTGGAATGGTGGGAATGAATATTGTTGTATTCTATCTAATTAATGACATTGTGGAAAGAGAAATCAAGATGCATGAAAACAGGATTTTTCAAATTCAGGCGAAAAACCAGTTAGAAATGTACAGGTCTATATCCGAAAATTTTGATAATCAAAAAAGAAAGACACATGAATATAAAAATCAGATTTCATGTATAGAATCCTTACTGGACAAAAAGCAATATTCCAAATTAGAGGAATATGTAAAAAAGATTGATAGCTCTTTAAACAGTGAACCAGATGCTATTAACACTAATAATGTAATAGTAAACGCCATACTTAATACAAAATATCAGGAGGCAGATGCAAAGGGAATTGTTTTCGTATTTAGGGTAAATGATCTTTCTGAGATAAGAATTGATGATGAGGATGTAGTTACAATTCTTACCAATCTTTTAAATAATGCCATTGAAGCGTGTGAGGTATGTGAGGATAAAAAAGTAATTAAGTTTAAGTTTGTTAAAGAAGAGGATAGAATAATTATTGCGGTTAAAAATACATATAATAATGATGTTGTATATGAGGATGGAGAGATAAAATCTACGAAAACATCAAATATAGAGGAACATGGCGTAGGGATCAAGAATGTGTTAAAAATTATTGAAGAATATGGTGGCTCATATGTTATTGAAGATAACAATAAAGAGTTCTACTTTTCAATCATTATTACTGTATGAAAATAATGATAGTATAAATTGAATACTGAAATTATTTTGTGCCGTTTTCTGCTAAAAATAGTCCATTTTCTGTATAGTATCTTGATTTATTTGATATATAATTCATACTGAATAATTAAGGAGGCATATTTATGATAGAGAAGATGGCAAAAAGGATTGTCAGTCAAATGGAGATACAGAAGATCATAAATAAAGCAAATTGCGAATATTATGAATATGCGATAATAGGTATGGCTGAACATATTATAACCGTTGGGACAATGTTGTTTTTAGGAGTAATATTCAGGGAATTTTTACCAACAGTTTGTTTTATTATATTTTTCATATCTCTCAGGAAACGGACAGGAGGGTTCCATGCGAGTCGATTTTGGCAATGCTATCTAGGAACAGTCTTAATTTTTAGTGCGGTTATACAGATTGTACCTTTACTTTGCAGAAAGACGACTCTTATGTATGCAATACTGCTTCTGGCAATAATTTTAATCTGTATAATGGGGACAGTAAACCATCCTAATATGGATATGAGCAAGAGCGAATTGCATGAGTCCAAAAAAGCTGCAAGACTGTTAGTTTTAATGGAAATAATGATAATTGCTGTCTTAAGATATTTGAAAATTGACATTCTGTATATTGGCTATATGTCGGCGGCTGTCATCTTATGCGCTTCCTTGATGTGTTTGGCAAAAATAATAAAACAGGAGGTATGTGCAAAATGAGGAAAAATGAGAACATTAAAAAAATGGCATTAAAAGTAATGGAGAGAATTGTCCGCAATGAAGTTGAAAAATATAAGTGGGGAGATCCTCCGGTTTGTTGGGGAATTACGCATCAGCCGAAAAGACCGAAGAGGAAAGAGGATTAAGATTTGTACTTATTGTAGTAAACCTGATGTGAAAACATAAGGGAAAAATAATTAATTTTAGGAGGGATTTCTTATGAAACGCAAATTATCTTTACTTCTTGTTGTGACACTGTTATGTACATTGTTTGTAATGCCTGTATCTGCGGCAGAAGCATCTGATTATTCAGATGATGAGATTTCAGTAGCAGCCACAAGCGGCTCGAATTATTTTTCAAAGATTACACCAATGTTGAACTCTCTCAATGGTTCTGCGGCAATGGCATCATTGTCATCGGGAAGCTGCTCTGGAAATGAGAGAAGCATTACATCAGTAAGTGTATATTGTAGAGTAAGTAGCGGAAGCTCAAGGTATACTTTGTATGTCATATCACCGGAAGGGACAACGCTATCTCAAAGTTGCGGAACAAGCAGTACAACATATAATTTTACTGGGTTCAACGGCGAAGACCCTAAAGGTAATTGGACCATTATGGTTGTATCCAATGGCGTAGTAACCACAGTAACATCAACATTAAAAGTCAATTATAACTACTCATTTTAGATGCAATGTGGAATGAACTTGATAAATTGAGTTGGAAGGGGGTGTAATAGTATGGCAATTAGTATATCTGGCAGTAGCTACGGACAACAGGGATATAGTAGCATTAACGTAAACAGTAAGCAGTATAAGGCAGCAGCAAATGAGTATTTGGATGCTGTTATTGCTGAAGAAGCCATGATGACACCCGAACAAAAAATGTTGTATGAGTTGATGGGTGGGCGGGAAGCACACATGAAAAATGTGATGAGCAACTTTAACTCAGATGGAGATTTTATTGGTTCTGGAGGAATTGTTGTTCCCGGCATGTATCATGGAAAGGATGGTGCTGCAGACCGTTCAACTTGGCAACAAATAATAAATGTCTCTGAGGATGCACGCCAAAAGATGTTCGATAATGTGAAAAGAGAGTTCATTCAGGAGAACGGAATTTCTAATGGTGATACAACAAAAAGGTCTAAAATATTTAGAGAATATCAATTAAGTGTGAAGAAAGAAGATCGCGCGAAAGGAACATGGACTTTGCAACAGTATGAGGGAAAATATCGATCTGCTATGTACGCAGCAGTAAAGGCTGCTAATCCTGACTGGAAGCCGGGACAGCCGTTTGATCCCGGCATATTGGATCGCGTAACAAGGGAGTCGGTGGAAAGCAATCTGGTACAGAGCGGTAATCAGTTTGTACAAAAATCCGTTGATTATCGTGTTTAAGTTTATGTGCATGTTGAGATGTTTGTTTTAGAATAATGTTATACTGCCTAACATGGGGCTGTCGCATTAAGAAGTAAATATACAAGATATACTATTTTATAAATAGAACTTATACCATATCTTGTAATTGTATTTTTTAATGCGACAGCCCCATCTTTATAGAGGTAGATTGTTAAGGGCGGCAAGCGATTCTGCAACAGGAACTGTCTGATATGCGTTGTCTAATCCAGTATCATATACGTTTTAAATAATACATATACGTTTCCCAGCTTCATGGATGCTAATATTCCTTCTGATACAAAAAAATATTTTGTATAATCATTTTATATTACCATTTTCTTCATTGTGCCGATATAAAAAGTAGATACTAATACAATTTATTTCAAGGAGGAAATGAATATGAACACTAACGGAATAGGCAATTCTTATGCAGCACAAGCCGCTGCGCAGGCTGCGGCGGCCCCGCAGGCAAAAGACAGCGGGAAAGTAAATAATACCAACGGCCAGAAAGAAATCGGCAATCCCAAGTTAAGTGAAAAAGCCCAGAAATACTATGACCAGTTGAAAAAGAAATTTTCTAATATGGACTTTATCTTAGTCAGTGCGGACAAGAAAGAAGAAGCTCAGGCAAATATGAGCAAGTACGGCAACAGCAACCGCCTTGTGGTTCTGATTGATGATGAGAAAATTGAACGGATGGCAGAAGATTTGGCATACCGTGAAAAATATGAAAAAGTACTGAGGGGCGCAACCACCCAGTTCACACAGATGAAGAGCGATCTTGGCAGCAATGCAAGCGTGGTAAAAACTTTCGGAATGAAGGTAAATGACAATGGCACCGCTTCGTTTTTTGCAGTTATAGACAAGTCCCTTGCGGCTCAGAAGAAGCGTATTGAGGAAAAAGCGGCACAGCGCAAAGAAGATAAGAAGAAAGCAGAAAAACAGGAAGAGAAAAAGAAAGCAAATGAGGATCGGTTAGACGGTATTTCCAAAGGCGATGAAGATTCCGACACCATTACGGTTACTGCAAATTCCTGGGAAGAGCTGCTGCAAAAAATAAACAGTACCGTAGATTCCTTCTATGGCAGCAATGTGCGCGCCGCGGAAGAAACCTGGATAGGACAGAAGTTTGACTACACTGTTTAATACAGCGATTTCTGGGAACTCATGATCAATTAGTTGAAACTGACTGGTACAGTAATTTCTGGAAGCCAATCAGCGGCTTTTATCTAAAAACTGGGACTTTTGGAAAAGGAAGCTATCTGCTATATGCTGTAACACAGAACAAATGGCAGTCGTCGGTCTTTTTCCCAAAAGCCCCGGTCTTTTTTCATGTCCCTGTCTTTAGACTGAATCCCCCTTACCCTGACCGCTCTTTTTCAGCATATCAATTTCCACAGAATTAGGCTGTGCATAGGCGCACTGGGGCAGAAAATTATACACATCCAGATAAGAATCCAGTTCTGCGCTGTCCTGGGGCGGCCTCGGAACTACTCCGGTGCAATCTGTTGCAGAACTTGCTTTTAAATAATCATAGGCGGTATCATTAAAATCCGGCACCGGATGCGTTTCATTTTGGCTGCGGGCAGCTCCGGCTGCTGAATATACAGAGCTGCCCGCAGAACTGCAGTCCGGACGGGATGGGGAATAATTGCTATTTTCCATTTGATCAAACACCTCTTTCTTTTCCATCATAATAACAGTATGACAGAAAAAAATATTTTTATGCGGCTGGTAATTTGACTTTTCCAGGGTAAATCATTATAATATTTACAAAATCGGCAAAAATAAGAAAATGAGGAAAAATATGAAAATTTCAGATTTATTACAGAAAAAAGAAGTAACTATAAGCTGTGAGCTTTTCCCTCCCAAGAAAGGTTCTGAGTTGGAGAAAGCCCATGAAATCGTTCGTGAAATGGCCAAAGTAAAACCGTCTTTTATGAGTGTCACCTACGGCGCCAGCGGCGGCATCAGCGAGCATACCGTTGATTTGGCAAATGAAGTACAAAACGTCAACGGAGTGCTGGCCCTGGCCCATCTCACATGCGCTTCTTCTGGGCGGGACAAGATTCAGGAAGTGTTAAAAGAACTTAAAGAGCATCAGATTGAAAACATTCTGGCTCTGCGGGGGGATATTCCGGAGCATGTGGAATTTCCTCTTCCCAACCAATACCATCATGCCAGTGAATTGATTGAAGAAATCAAAAATTTTGGTGATTTCTGTATTGGCGGAGCATGTTATCCGGAAGGGCACCCCGAAGCGGAGTCTCTGGAAGCAGATATTGATAACCTGAAACGAAAAGTGGAGGCAGGCTGTGAATTTTTAACCACCCAGATGTTTTTTGACAATAATATCCTTTACAATTTCCTGTACCGGACGCTGAAACGGGGAATTGAAGTCCCTGTTATCGCAGGAATTATGCCGGTCACTAATGTAAAACAAATCAGAAGAATTACCTCACTGTCTGGAACAATTTTGCCTCAGCGGTTCCGGGCCATCGTAGAGCGGTTTGCCGACCATCCGGCTGCGCTGAAACAGGCCGGCATTGCCTATGCCACCGACCAGATTATTGATTTAATTGCAAACGGCGTCAATCATGTGCATATTTATACCATGAACAAGCCGGATGTGGCGGGTGCGATTTTCCGGAATCTTTCTGAAATCTACAATTTGCCAGGCCAATGATTTGAAGCAATTTCTGAACCTACAACTACCAGGCCAAATCCTGAAATCTACAGCCGCCGGGCCAACAACCTGGAAAAAGCAGAAAGGGCATTTATCATGCAAATAGACAGAAAAGAAACTCTGCGGTATTTGGGATACCGCGGCCAGGACATTGACAGTCAGACGGAAAGACTTTTGGATGAAGTTTTTACAGAACTGGAACGAGACAGTTCTCCCAAAAGCATTTGCCGGAAATACCGCTGCCAGGCAACCAAAGACGCCGTAATCTTAAACCCTCTGATGGACGAAATTGCCTGGTTTTATTCTGCCGGTTCCCAAACCAATTCCCAGTGGGAAGTAATTTTAAAGAGCAAAAACCTTGCCAAAAACCTCAGAGGATGTGAACAGGCGGTTCTTTTGGCCGCAACAATTGGGCGGGCGGCAGATTTTATGATTCAAAAATATTCCGTAACCAACCTTGCCAAAGCGGCCATTGTACAGGCGGCCGGGGCCGCTTATATTGAAAGCTATGTGGATGAAATCGAGGATGAGGTCCGCACCCAGGCCGGCCGTCAGGGATTTTATCTCCGGCCCAGGTTCAGTCCCGGATACGGAGATTTTTCCATTGATTATCAGAAAGATTTTTTTGATCTGTTAGAGTGCAGGCGAATTGGAGTCACATTGACCGAAGGAAACCTGATGATGCCCTCCAAATCCGTAACCGCCATTATTGGCTTAACCTCCGGGAAACAGGAATCCTGTTGGAAAAGAAGCTGCAGCCAATGTGAAAAAACAGATTGCGAATTTCGAAAAGAAGAGAGTGGAGAGTGAACTGCATGAAATTTTTAGAACGATTAAATACGGAATTATTATTTTTTGACGGAGCCATGGGAACCATGCTTCAAAAACAGGGGATTCAGCCGGGAGAATTACCGGAAATCTGGAATATGACAAAAGAAGCGGTAATCCTTCAAATCCACAAAAGTTATCTGGAAGCCGGCTGCGATATTCTGAAATCCAACACCTTCGGCATCAATCCATATAAGATGAAAAACTGCGGATATACCTGCGAAGCATTGACCGCAAAGGGGATTCAGCTTGCCAGGCGGGCCATTGCTGAAACTGGAAAAGAGGCGTTCGTTGCCCTGGATATCGGTTCTTTGGGAAAATTGCTGGAGCCTCTGGGGGATCTGCCCTTCGAGGAAGCCTGCAATGCGTTTGTTCCGGTATGCATAGCCGGAGAACAGGCCGGCGCAGACCTGTGTCTGATCGAAACTATGAATGACACGTATGAAATCAAGGCCGCTGTACTGGCGGCAAAGGAGCATACCAGTCTGCCGGTGATTGTCACCATGGTATTTGATGAAAACGGAAAACTGCTGACAGGCGGGGATATGGAAGCAGCAGTGGCCCTGTTGGAAGGACTGAGAGTAGATGCCATCGGCCTAAACTGCGGCTTCGGCCCGGATGTAATGAAAAAATTTCTTCCAAAACTACGGGAAATTACCTCCCTTCCTATTGTGGTAAATCCCAATGCAGGGCTTCCGGTGGTTGTGAACGGACAGACTTCTTTTCTGGTAAAACCGGAAGAATTTGCATCTGTCATGAAAGAAATCGCAAAAGATGGAGCATCCATTTTGGGCGGCTGCTGCGGAACTACCCCGGAGCATATCCGTGCATTGACAGAAGCCTGCCGGGGAATGCGTCCTCTTCAGGTAACAGAAAAGAACCGCTCTGTAGTTTCTTCCTATACTCAGGCAGTGGTATTTGACAGCCATCCCAAGATTATCGGAGAGCGAATTAATCCCACCGGAAAATCCCGGTTTAAGCAGGCATTGCGGGAAAACGATCTGGAATATATTTATAAGGAAGCCCTGGTGCAGCAGGACAAAGGCGCCCATATCCTGGATGTAAATGTGGGCCTTCCTGAAATTAATGAAGCGGAAATGATGGAAAAAGTCATTACCGGGCTGCAGGGAATCACCGGGCTGCCGCTGCAGATTGACACTTCTGACATTGCCGCCATGGAAACCGCCATGCGAATTTACAACGGAAAACCCCTGATTAATTCCGTGAACGGCAAGCAGGAATCCATGGACGCCGTTTTTCCTCTGGCGGCAAAATACGGCGGCATGATTGTATGTTTGACCCTGGATGAAAATGGTATTCCGGACACAGCGCAGGGACGCATTGAAATCGCGGAAAAAATCATCTGCGAGGCGGCAAAATACGGCATTTCCAAAAAAGATTTGCTGATAGACACCCTTACCATGACCATCAGCACCGGCCAGGAAAATGCCGGAATTACACTGGATGCCCTGCATTATGTGCGCCATACCTTAGGGGTACATACCACACTGGGCGTTTCCAATGTTTCTTTCGGCCTGCCTCAGCGGGAAAAAGTAAATACCGCATTTTTCACCATAGCTTTGTCTAAGGGATTAAGCGCCGGAATCATCAATCCCAACAGCGCTGCCATGATGGACGCCTATTATGCCTGTTGCGCATTGAACGGAAGTGACCTGCAATGCAGCAATTATATCAGCTATTTTTCCGCACTGCCTGCCCAGCCGGCCGCCTCTGTCCAATCTGCTGCCCAACTGACATTGTTTGACGCAGTGGTAAAAGGTCTGGCGGAAAGCGCCGGAAAAGCTGCCGAACAAGAGCTGAAATCCAAGGAGCCTCTGGCTGTAATTGATGAAGATTTAATACCAGCTTTAGACCAGGTGGGGCAGGGATTTGAAAATAAAACCATTTTTCTTCCCCAGCTTCTGATGAGCGCAGAAGCGGCAAAAGCCGGATTTGAAGCCATTAAGGAACACCTGAAAGCAAAAGGAACTGTCTCTGAAGCAAAAGGAGCCATCGTGATTGCAACGGTAAAAGGCGACATTCACGATATCGGCAAAAACATTGTGAAAGTGCTGCTGGAAAATTACGGATTCCAGGTGATTGATCTGGGCAAGGACGTTGCGCCTGAACGGGTGGTGGAAGCAGCCAGAGAATATCGGGCGCGTCTGGTGGGCTTAAGCGCATTGATGACCACTACCGTGGCCAATATGGAGCTTACCATCCGGATGCTGAATCAGGAATTGCCGGAGTGCAAAGTTATGGTGGGCGGAGCAGTCCTGACCCAGACATATGCCGATATGATAGGCGCAGATTTTTATTCCAGGGATGCCATGGGTTCCGTGCGGTATGCCAATGAGCTTTTTGCATAGCCAAATTCAATGATCGCATATCCGATTGAATTGTATATGCATTTCATCATAAAATATGGTATAATATGGTTGGAGAGACCGGGGGAATTCCAAAAGGAGTTCGGATGGCCTGAAACTCTGGTTTTTCCGGGAATAACCCGGAACATGAGGAGAGATGACAGAAAGGTGGAATTTGTATGGGAAATTTTATAATTACAATTGGTCGTGAATTCGGAAGCGGCGGCTTAGATGTAGGACGGATGCTTTCAGATAAACTTGGCGTAAAATGCTATGATAAGGAATTACTTTCCATGGCTGCCAAAGAAAGCGGATTATGTCAGGAAATTTTTGAAAATCATGATGAAAAGCCAACCAGCAGTTTTCTTTATTCACTGGTGATGGATACCTATTCTGTCAGTGGTTATACATCAGCGCCGTTTCTGGATATGCCGTTAAACCATAAAGTTTTTCTGGCTCAGTTTGAAGCGATCAAGAATCTTGCGGCAAAGGAATCCTGCATTATTGTAGGGCGCTGCGCTGATTATGCGTTAGCGGAACATCCCAATTGCCTTAATGTGTTTATTCATGCAGATATGGAGTTCCGCATTGATCATATTATGCAGACCTTTGACCTGTCCAGGGAAAAAGCCGCAGATATGATTCATAAAACTGATAAAAAACGTGCAAGTTACTATAATTATTACTCCAGTAAAAAATGGGGAGATTCCAGAAGTTATCATCTGACCCTGGACAGCAGTCATTTAGGGCTTAAGGGCTGCAGTGAAATGATTCTGAATTATATGGATATCCGAAAAAACAGTAAAAAATAGCAGGAGAGAGTGTTTGAAAATGCTCCGGGCGGCAGAAGAGGTCTAAACTTTAGGTTTGCAGCTCTTTAGAACATATTCCAACTGCAAAATTTGCAGTTGGAATATGTCAAGGCTCAGTGATCTTCCTGAAAAATACTTCCGGAGAATTTGCCTGCAAGCTTGCGGCGTTCATCATCAATGGCCGCATAATGCTGACGTGTTGTTTCAACGCTTTTGTGTCCCAAAGCATCGGCCACCAGATAAATATCACCGGTTTCTTTATAGAGATTTGTTCCATAGGTGCTCCGCAGCTTGTGAGGAGTGATTTTTTTATTGATATTTGCCGCTCCAGTGTACTTTTTAACTAGTTTCTCTACGGCACGGGTAGTTAAACGGCTGTATTTTAAGGAAAGAAACAGGGCGTTCTCATGTCCCGGCAGCGTCTTTTCCGCCAACAGGGGACGTTCTATTTCCAGATAATCCAACAGGGCATTGCTCACTTCATCGCCGAAATAAACCATAGATTCATTTCCGCCTTTTCGAACCACCCTTAAGCCGTAATTCTTAAAACTCACGTCATTCAAGTCCAGACCCACGCATTCTGATACACGGATACCGGTTCCCAGCAGGAGCGTGAGAATCGCAATGTCACGGTATTTTGTTTTCTGATGAGAAGCAAGCTGCCTGGCAGAAAGTGAACTTCCGTTTTCCACAGTGGAAATTAATTCTGCAACTTCATCTTTATCCAGACGGATAATGTTATCCTTGTGCTTTTTCGGGGTTTCTATCATGGAAGGCGCATTTGTCTTAATGAATTCTTTCTTAAAATAATAATTGTACATGGTACGGATGGCCGACAGTTTCCGGGATTTGCCCTTTTCGCCGTTGGTAATTGCCTGTCCGTCTTTTTTCTCATAATAAGATAAATATGCCAGATATTTTTCGATATCTATGGGAGTCAGTTCGTCCAATACAGAAATCGGAATGTCATGCATGGACATCCCGGCATACCTGGGATTATTTTCCTGTATAAATTCAAAGAAAATACGAATATCATATCCATATGACAACCTGGTTCTGGATGCTGTATTTCTTGTATCCAGATAGCGGAAAAAATCTACACAGAATTTAGGAAGTTCTTTTAATAATTCCTGTAATTTACGTTTATTTTCCAAATTAATACTTTCAACATAATCCATAAAAGAATTTCCTCTCTAAATCTAATAATAAATAGGAATGTTTAATAAAATTTTAAATATGTATATCAGTTCGTTAAATCAACATTTCGCGAACTGATATGTCTGGAATCCTTTCAGGAGCATCCACAGATTTCATCAGAATCCAACAATATGGTAAACGGTCCGTCATTTAATAAAGAAATCTTCATATCGGCACCAAAGGAGCCTGTCTGGACATTTGGAATTTGTTTCCGGCATTCTGCAATGATGTATTCATATAAATCATTGGCCAATACAGGATCGCCGGCTTTGGTAAAGGAAGGCCGGTTTCCCTTTTTACAGTCAGCATACAGGGTAAACTGGGAAATCAGCAGCAATTCTCCGGAAACGTCCTGTAAAGATAAATTGGTTTTTCCCTGTTCATCTTCAAAAATACGCAAATTTATCAATTTCCGTATCAGCTTGTCTGCAAGTTCCTGAGTATCGTCCTGGCTGACGCCAATGAATACCAGAAAGCCTTTTCCAATTTTACCGATTGTTTCCTGATTGACGCAAACCTCTGCATAAGTGACCCGTTGAATAACAAATTTCATAATAAACCCTCATCATGCTTCAGCCTGCCGTCTGGCGGGCCGCATGGCCATCCAAAATATTGGTATCTTCACTATTATAATCCAAAATTTTGGAAAAAACAATCATTAAGGATAAAAATGATATGGGATAATCAAGAATCTGCCTGCATGAATCTCATCTGTTTCCAGGCCGTTCCATCGCTTGATTTCTCGCACATACTCCTGAACGCTGTCATAGTCGTCTGTCATGTATTCTGCCGCGATGCTCCAAAGGCTGTCTCCGGGCCGTATCTCAATACTGGTATAGGATTTGCAGAGCCTCTTCTCTTCTGCCGCGGCATGATTGGAAGAAAACAAAAGCTTACCTGCCCACATGAAGCTGATAAGAAGAATTAATAGAAACAACAGAATGATTAAAATCTTCCAGTTTAAAATAAAATCTTTGATGGTATGATACTTTCCGTTCTTCATCCTTCTCTGCCCTCCTTAACACAAACACATATTCCGAACATTTGTTTAGTTGTATTATAAAATAAGAACATACATTTGTCAACAAAATTTGCGAACAAATTTTCGGAATATGTGTTTGAATTTTCAGAAAGTTTGTGTTATGATAAAGATATGAAATAATCAGGATAAGGATCAGGAGGTTACGTATATGGCATATGGAAAGATCAGCGATAAGCAGAAAGAGATTTTAGAATATATTAAGAGTGAAATATTAAACCGCGGATATCCGCCGGCAGTGCGGGACATCTGCGAAGCAGTTCATTTGAAGTCCACTTCTTCTGTCCACTCGCATCTGGAGACTTTGGAGAAGAACGGATATATCCGCAGAGACCCTACGAAGCCAAGGGCTATTGAGATTATTGACGATACCTTTAATCTGGTACGGCGCGAAGTGGTGAATGTTCCTCTGATCGGACGCGTTGCGGCAGGACAGCCGTTGCTGGCCGTGGAGAACATTGAAGCCTATTTCCCTGTTCCGTCTGAATTTATGCCCAAAGAAGAGGCATTTATGCTGCGGGTAAAGGGGGAAAGTATGATAAACGCAGGAATTTTTGACGGTGATAATATTTTAGTTCAGCGTCAGGCTACTGCTTCTAACGGAGATATGGTGGTTGCATTGATTGATGATTCCGCCACTGTTAAGACATTTTATAAGGAAGAAGGCTATTACCGCCTGCAGCCGGAAAATGATTCCATGGAACCGATTATTGTAGATGAATGTACCATTCTTGGAAAAGTGTTTGGCGTGTTCCGCTTTTTTCAGTAAGAAATTTCAGAGTATTTTTCAAACACGCTCCGGGCAGACCGTGAAGCTGTCGCATTAAGAAAAATGATACAAGATATAGCTAGTTTGAAACATTCTTCTGTACTGTATCTTGTATATGTTTTGCTTAGTGCGACAGCTCTATATCTATCCGTATCAGGAACTGCCGTGTAATTCATTGCAATTTACAGTTCTTCCACTTCGATTTTTTTACCGTCAGTCCAGATACGTTCCAAATCATAGAAAAGACGGTCCTCTTTTGAAAAGATATGGACAATAATGTCTCTGTAATCCATGAGAACCCAGCTGGAATTTCTGGTTCCTTCAATTTGCTTGGCTGTATGTCCCTGTGTTCCCAATGCTTCTTCTACGGCGTCTACCATAGCCTGGATTTGATTGGTGTTTGCTCCTGTTGCAATTACGAAATAATCTGCAAGGGGTGAAATCTCACTGATGTCGATCACACGGACTTCTTCGGCTTTTTTCTCATTTAATGCCTGACAGGCAGTTTTTGCCATTTCTCGGGAAATATCCATAATTTACCTCCTTAGATGAATCAGGTTGACAGTTTCTTTTGAAAATATTGGTAGGTTTCCAGGGTCAGGGGATCGATTTCACCGCCTTTTTTTTCCAGATAATGCAGTGTGTCCGATAAGATTTTCAGCATAGCCTGATCCAGATCCTCAAAGGCCAGCTTCCTCACAATCTCCAGATTCGGCGCTTTGGCCCGATTGGGTTCGATATAATCTGCAATATAGACGATTTTATCCAATGTATTCATATTTGGTTCGCCGGTTGTATGAACCTGGATGGCATGCAGGATTTCCTCGTCTTCCACGCGATACAATTTCCTGGCAAAATAAGCGCCCAGCTTTGCATGAAGAAGAAAGGGGCTCTTCTCTTCTGACAGGGAAACAGGAATTTTATGTTTTTTACACAGTTTTAATTTTTCACGGTTTGAGATGCATTTTGCGCAGTCATGCAGCAATCCTGCATAGACGGCCTGTTCCAGATTACACTGGTGGGCCATAGCCAGTGCTGCTGCCGTATACATTACGCCGACGGTGTGGGTGTACCGCTCTTTGTCCAGTTCTTTTTTTAACTTTTTTTCAATTTCCGCCCGTTTCATATTCCGCTCACTCCTTCCGGTCAATGCTCATTTCGGATGCGTCTCATACAGATGATAAATCCGGATGTACTCTTCCACTTCTTTCGGAACAAGATAACGTATGGTTCTTCCATATTGCAGACGATGCCGGATATCCTGGGAGGAAACTTCCAGATTCGGCGTATCCAGGGGAAAGAATTTTCCGGGATATTTCTGGTTCAGTTCGTCAATTTTCTGGAAAAATTTTTCCTGATGCTTATGCTTGCGGTAAGCGGCCAGAATGCTGCAGTTTTTTAAAATTGCGGCCGGCTCCTTCCAGCGTTCAAAGTCAAACAGGGAATCTGCGCCCAGAATAAAGAACAATTCTGCCGATGTATAGCGGTTTTTTAATTTTTCCAGGGTAAGATAGGTGTAACTGGTAACCGGGCTTTCCACTTCTATTTGCTCCATGGCAAATTTGGGATTGTCTGCAATTGCCAGGGTAACCATTCTGCAGCGGTGCATCGGTTCTGTTACGTACTGTTTCTGCTTATGAGGAGACTGTCCTGTGGGGATAAACAATACCTGGTTCAAATCAAATTGTTCTCTGGCATTTTCTGCAATCATTAAATGCCCGTAATGGATAGGGTCAAACGCCCCTCCCATAATACCGATTTTTAGTGTGTTTCCTCTGCTCATTCCGGAGTCCTTTATCTGGGTAATTGAATTTTCGGATCTTTTTTGGCGGGACGGTATAAAATGATTTTCTTTCCGATGACCTGAACCACTTGTGATTTGGTGCGTTCCGCCATAGTGTCTGCAAGTTCGTTGGGGTCGTCAAAGCAATTTTTCAATACGGAAAGTTTAATTAATTCCCGCTTTTCCAATGCCTCGCTTACTGCATTTACCAGTTCCGGCGTCAGGCTTGCTTTTCCTACCTGAAAAATCGGGTTAATGTTACTGGCAAGGCTTTTTAAATAAGAGCGTTGTTTACTTGTGATAGTCATAGTATATTCCTTTCTGGCAGAGGTTATTTTATAATTATAAAATTTCAGGCCGTTACATAATTGTTCACAATCATTCGATTCCAATATTATTTGTAATAATCAAATTCCAGGCCGTACATGCGCACCGTATCGCCTTCTGAGATACCGGCTTTTTCCAGCTCCTCTAAAATCCCCTGATCCCGCAGGAATTTCTGGAAAAACAGGAACCCTTTTTCAGAATCAATATTGGTATAGCCTAACATTTTCTCGATTTTGGGCCCTTCTGCCACATATACATTGTCTTTTTCATCGTAGGTTACAGTGTAAGCTTCTTCCTGGAATACCGTTGTCTCCGGGAAAAATTCCTGTTCATAAACCACAGGGGCGTCATCTGTCTGGGACAGAAGCTCGCTGACATGGTATAATAATTCTTTTATGCCCTGGCCGCTGACTGCAGATATGGGAAATACCCGGATGCCCTGGGATTCAAATTCCTTTTTTAAGGCAGGCAGGGCGCTTTCTTCTTCATCGTAAATAGCGTCAATTTTATTTGCTGCAATCACCTGGGGCTTTTTTAACAATTCCGGATTGTAATTCTCCAATTCCTGATTGATGGCATAGATATCTGCAATGGGATCTCTCCCTTCCACCGAGGCTGCATCCACAATATGAATCATGACCTTGGTGCGTTCAATGTGTTTTAAAAATGCGTGTCCCAGTCCAACGCCCTGGGAAGCTCCTTCAATCAATCCTGGAATATCCGCTATCACAAAGCCGCCGGCGTCCTCTAAATCCACCACTCCCAGATTGGGATTTAAGGTGGTAAAATGATAATTTGCAATTTTAGGCCGGGCATTGGTAACCCGGGATAAAAGGGTGGATTTTCCCACATTGGGGAATCCGACTAACCCCACATCTGCGATTACCTTTAGTTCCAACCGGACCTCCAGTTCAATTCCAGGCTGTCCAGGCTGCGCGTATTTGGGCGCCTGCATGGTGGAGGTTGCAAAATGCTGATTGCCGAGGCCTCCCTTTCCGCCTTTTAAAATGATCTGCGTGGTATTGTCTCCTGACATATCAGCAATTACTTTGTCGCTTTCTGCATCCCGGATAATGGTTCCGGCGGGGACTTTTACCACCAGATCTTCACCGTTTTTCCCATGACAGTTGCGTTTCTTTCCGTCCTCGCCGTTTTCAGCCGCGTATTTTCTGCGGTGTCTGAAATCGCCCAGAGTATTTAAGCCCTCATCTACCTGAAAAATCAGGTCTCCGCCCCGGCCGCCGTCTCCGCCGTCCGGCCCGCCGTTGGGAACATATTTTTCACGCCGGAACGAGACGTGGCCGTCTCCGCCTTTTCCGGATTTTATAATAATTTTTGCACTGTCTGCAAACATATTTCCGCCTTTCTTATTTTCCTGTGATATAAGAATAGACCCGGCTATACAGTCGAGTCTATCAATCCGTTACATGCAAATCTGTGATTGCCTGGACAGCAGATATTATTCATTGCTTGCTACTGGATATACGGAAGCCTGTTTCTTGTCTCTTCCTTTTCTTTCAAATCTCAGAACACCGTCAACTAAAGCGAATAAAGTATCATCGCCGCCTCTTCCAACGTTTACGCCTGGATGAATCTTAGTTCCGCGCTGTCTGTATAAAATATTTCCAGCCTTTACAAACTGTCCGTCAGCTCTTTTCGCACCTAATCTCTTAGATTCGGAATCTCTTCCGTTCTTGGTAGATCCAACTCCCTTTTTATGAGCGAAAAATTGAAGGTTCATATTCAACATGTTCTACACCTCCTTAAATGTAAGCGAAACATAATCTGTTCCGTAACTTTTCTGTATTCCCTGTAATCCTAAGACCAGTGAACGAATTAATAGCAGCGCTTCCCTGGAATATCCCGTTTTCAGGGAAAAATCAATCAGACCGCTTTCTGGGTCAGATGCAATGTCAAACTCATCTGACAAAAGCGTCTCTATGGAATTGATGGTATTGATGACCAGTACGGAAACTGCGGCGCAGACAATGTCCTCTCCTGCTTCCGCATATTCTGCATGTCCAATACAATGAAACGCTGTATATTCCTGTTCACTGTTTTCATAAACTGTTATTTTAATCATAACAATTCATACGATTAGCCATTAATCTTTTCAATTTTTACTTTGGTAAAAGACTGTCTGTGACCGTTTTTCTTATGGTAACCGGTTTTTCTCTTATACTTGTAAACGATGACTTTTCTGCCTCTTCCGTTTGCTACTACAGAAGCTTCTACGGTTGCGTTGGATGCGTCTGAACCAACCTTCAGAGAACCGTCGCTTACTGCCAGAACGTCATCAAAAGTAACTTTCTCACCAGCTTCCAGACCAAGCTTTTCAATGGTAATGATATCGCCTTCGGATACTTTGTACTGTTTTCCACCTGTTGCTATAATTGCGTACATATGGCACACCTCCTATTATCATTACTCGCCAGTTGCGGCGCTGCACTGCTGCAGACTTTGGAACCTCACTGTGCGGCATACTCATAGAGAATACCATAAAACCACAGAGAAGTCAATTATTTTTTGAGGATTCTCATGATTTTACCTGCTCGGCCAAAGATTTTCTCACTTTTTTGCGGGTGAGCTCCACCAGATTCAGCTTCGTCATGTCCACCACCCGAACCGGAACCGGATCAGCGCTGACAGCTCTGCTTAAAGCCTGCATCAGCAGTTCCCTGGACTCGTCAGATTTCATATCAATAAAATCTACGATAATAATGCCGGAAAGGTTTCGAAGCCGCAGCTGCCGGGCAATTTCTTCTGCCGCCTCCAGGTTAATCTTAAGGTAATGCTCCTGCACCTGCTTTTTAGAAATGCTTTTTCCTGAATTAACGTCAATGACTGTCAGCGCTTCCGTGGGCTGAATCACCAGATAGCCGCCGGACTTCATCCACACTTTTTCCTGAAGGGCTTCTTTCAGATGATGTTCCAGGCGGTAAAGGCTGCTTAAAGTGATTCCGGGATCTTCATAAAGACTGAGCTTCTTAAGATCCTCAGGCTGAGCAGCGTTCAGGTATTCCCGGGCTTTTTCGAAAAGTTCCGGAGCATCGGTGAGGATGGAGGTAAGCCACAGCTGATTGACGTTTTGAAGCATATGAAGATATTCCGGCGTACTTTCCTTTATACAGGAAAATACGGTACGATAGGGGGCGATTTTTTGAATATTTCTATATTCCTGTTTTAACTTTTCGTATTCTTCCAGTATTTCCTCGTTTGAAGCAGAGGCTGCATTGGTTCGAACAATAATTCCGAAGTCCTCGGATGCATCAAAACTTAAATGCTTCTTTAACTCTTCTCTTTTTTCTTCAGATATTTTTCTGGAAATTCCGATCCGCTTGTTTTCACTGGTCAGCACCAGATATTTTCCCGACAGATTTAAGTTTGTGGTAACCTTCGGAGGCTTGGATTTGCTGCTTTCCTGAGCCACCTGAACCACTACTTCATCTCCCTGAACCATATTCGGGCTGTTGATTTTTTTCACAAACAGGGGTTGCTTCATTTCGTCCAGAGGGTAATAACAGGGCATTCCCGGGGCAATTTCAATAAAAGCAGCATTTAAGTTTTTGACAATGTTCTTGACTCTTCCCACATAGATGTTTCCCAGGATGCTTTGCTGTTCTGCAGGCTCCAGAGTCACTTCCAGCATTTTTTTCTCCTGATAAAGAGCCGCGGCGATGTATTCTTTATTGTTTTGCTTTAACTTGGTTATCAATAAGGTATTGTTCATGAAGAAATCACCTGTTTCCTTTTGGGTATTTTCTCAGTCTGGAGAAAACTTTCTGTTCTGAAATACGGACGAAACCACCGGATGGCCATTTACACACAAACCGGACAATATTCCGGATAATGAATCGCCTGCACAAAGGACGCACATAATCCGGGCAATGTTCCGAATAACGAGTTGTCTACATAAAGGACTCACATAATCCGGGCAATGTTCCGAATAACGAGTTGTCTGTATAAAGGACGCCCATAACCCTCAGGGAATGTCCTCTCCCAGCTGCCCCAGGGGCAGGAATTCCGGGAATATTTTTCCCTGAGCTGTGAAGGAGTTTTTCAGCTGCTTTAACTGCTTCTGGTAATCCTTCCGTTCCTGTTCGCCTTTTACCGGAATCTCTTCTGATTTAGCGTAAACCTCCAGACGATGCACCTGATACTTCAGAGGATTGTATGTTATACCGCAGAATTTACAGAAATCCTCCAGTACAAGTTCGGGTTTTACATTATCGCTGCTTCCGGTGGAAACCTTTAAGAACAGGCCGTATTCCGGCAGGGGGCCATCCTTTAAGGTAAAGTCTTTTAAGTTGAGACCCTTCATCTCATAGATGAGGTCCTTTAAGTTCATTTCCAACTGGCTTTTCTTGGTCTGTTTGGTAATGAGAATCTCCGGCTGCATTTCATAATATTGCTGAACCTGTTGGGAAAGCTCCTGCAGGGAATGAACGTCAGGTGCATACCCTGGTTTCACATATACAATATAATCGGCGGCGGCTACCAGTGACATGGAAGACCTGGCGGTATCCGGCAGCCTTCGGTATTCCAGTATGGAGACGCCCTCCACCATCACCTGATTTAAAGCGTCTAGAGACTTAAGGCTGGACCTGGAAGAGTTCACCTCAATGTCAAAGTATTCACCGTCACTGGTGACGCCCACGCCCAAAGGCGCGGCAAAGGACATAATCTGATGGGGGCTGCAGCCGCCGGAATAGGCAATGTCAATCCCTGCCCGGCGGATGGCTTTCTGGAAATACCGCATCATATCCAGATGTCCGATAAATTTCATAACGCCGTATTTCTGAAATTTAATTCTGATGTTCAACACAAACACCTCCTTCGAAGGATGCGGCGCCGCAGCCATTGCACTGCTGCCTGCAGTTTAAGGTAACCTCTCCCTTTTGGGCCCGTTCCCACTCCTTAAGAAGGAATGCTCTGGAAACGCCGCAGTCAATAAAGTCCCAGGGCAGGATTTCTTCTGCCGTTCGTTGGCGCAGATTATAAAAATCAATGGAGATTCCGCATTCTTCAAAGGCCTCCATCCATTTCTGGTTGTCAAAGGCTTCGGTCCAGGCGTCGAAGAGACATCCTTTCTGGTATGCCTTTAGCAGAACCTGTCCCACTCTTCGGTCTCCTCTGGCAAATACTCCTTCTAACACCGTAACGTCAGCTTCATGCCAGTTAAACTTCAGGCTCTTCCGGTTTAACTGTTCCTTCATCTCCTCATTGACGGTTCTGGCTCTTTTCAGATATTCTTCCTTCGGATACATGGAAGCCCACTGAAAAGGTGTAAAGGGCTTTGGCACGAAAAAGGAGGCGCTGATGGTAATCTGGCATTTGCCGTTGCGCCTGTCCTTGGGAATTTCATAGTAACGGCGGGCGATTTTGTCTGCCAGTCTGGGAATTTCCTTCCGATCCTCTTCTGTCTCGGTGGGAAGTCCCAGCATAAAGTAAAGCTTCACCTTCTGCCAGCCGCCTTCAAAGGCCAGTCCCGCTCCGTTTAAAATCGCTTCTTCGGTCAGTCCTTTGTTAATGACATTTCTGAGGCGCTGAGAACCTGCCTCCGGCGCAAAAGTCAGGCTGCTTTTGCGGATATCCTGAACTTTTTTCATGGCTTCTAAGGAAAAAGCGTCTATTCTCAGGGAGGGAAGGGAGATATTTACCCCTTTCTCCTTGTGTTCAATCAGGTAATTCAACAGTTCCGGAAGGCTGCTGTAATCACTGGAGCTTAAAGAACTTAAAGAAATTTCTTCATGGCCGGTATTGCCAAGCATCTCACCGGCGCATTCCTTCAGCATTTCAAGGCTCCGTTCCCTGGTGGGCCGGTAAATCATGCCGGCCTGGCAGAACCGGCAGCCCCGGATACAGCCCCGTTGGATTTCAAGAACCACTCGGTCCTGGGTTGCTTTAAGAAAGGGGACCAACGGCCGGCGTGGGTAGGCTGCATGGCTGAGCTCCATCTCAATTTCTTTTTTTACCGTGGCCGGAACATCATCATATTTCGGCTGAAAGGAGGCAATGGTTCCATCCTCCTGATAAGCTGCTTCATAGAGGGAAGGCACATAGATACCGGGAATTCTGCATGCCTGGCGGAGAAATTCCTCTCTGGAGCAGTCCTTTTCCCGGGCTGCTTTGTATAAATTAAACAATTCATCGTAACGTGTCTCTCCTTCTCCGATATAGAACAGGTCGAAAAACTCTGCCAGAGGTTCCGGATTATAGGTACAGGGGCCGCCGCCAATCACCAGAGGGTGTTCCCAGGTACGTTCCCCGGCCATCAGGGGAATCTGGCTCAAATCCAAAATCTGCAAGATATTCGTATAGCACATTTCATATTGTATGGTGATTCCCAGAAAGTCCATGTCCTTCACCGGAGACTGGTTTTCCAGGGTAAACAGCGGTATTTGCTGTTCTTTCATAATCTGATGCAGATCGCTCCAGGGGGAATAGACCCGTTCACAGCAGACGTCGTCCCGCTGATTAAACATGTCATACAGAATCTGGATGCCGAGATGGGACATGCCGATTTCGTAGACGTCCGGAAAGCACAGGGCAAAACGGATTGCCGCAGCTTTTGGATCTTTTTTCACCATATTGACTTCGTTGCCGATATAGCGGGCAGGCTTGTCAATGTGAAGCAGTATTTCATCGCTTAAAGCTAATTGTCTCATGTTTTTCCATTCCTTTTTCCGAATTTTCGCATGTAATACTCAAATTATTATAGACTACTTCCCTTTTGATTTCAATGAAATTTTAATCATGTTTTCCAGTTCTTCCGTGGGAAGCGGATTCCATTCGATCTGCTGGATCAGATCCTGGGCCTTGTATTGGTAAAATGCAATCTGCTTCTGATCGCAGTACACAAAGGCTGCAAAGAGTAAGAGGGCGATTACTGTGCGTAAACCCAGACTGGAATACTTCAGTTCCCCTTCCCGTCCCTGTTCTCCCGGGGAGGAAGAAATTCTCCAATATGGTTCTCTCCCCTGCTTTTCCTGGGCTTCAGGGTAAAAAGAAGAGCGGATTTGATCCACATAAGCTCTTCTCTGGGCTACGGTTTCTTCCATTTGTTTTGTCATAATGTCTCCTGGAAAAATCTTCTTGTTATATTGTAGTACCATGGGGCTGAAAAAATACATGCTTTGGTTCTGTTTGTGATATTTTTTGCAGCGTTGTAGAAGCTGACTTTTTTGTGAATTGAAATAATAAGGGGTGAATAGTTTACATAAATATATTATGTAAACTATTCACCCCTTGATTCATAGCATTTTAATTTTCTCAAAATCTAAAATTATTTCCTGAATTACCGCTGGCTTAATTCTTCCACAATATCTTCCCAGGTCACATCCTTTTCTACCATCAGCACCATCATATGGTACAGGAAATCAGATATTTCGTATTTGATCTCTTCTTTTTCCGGATTTTTGGAAGCAATGACAATCTCGGTGGCCTCTTCTCCCAGTTTTTTCAGAATCTTGTCAACTCCCTTTTCAAAGAGATAATTGGTATAGGAGCCTTCCTTGGGATTGGCTTTCCGGTCTTTGATGACGTCGTAAACGCTTTCAAAAACCTTCAGCGGATTCTTGGTGACAAATTCTTTTTTTACAATTTCCTGGAAAAAGCAGCTTGTATTTCCGGTGTGGCAGGCAGCGCCCACCTGGGAAACTCTGGCAAGCAAGGTGTCTTTGTCGCAGTCTACCGTCAGGGATTTCACATACTGGTAATGTCCGGAGGTTTCTCCCTTAATCCACAGTTCATTTCTGCTTCTGCTGAAATAGGTCATTTTCCCTAAGGACAAGGTCGTATGGAAAGCTTCTTCATTCATGTAGGCCATCATCAGTACTTCTGAGGTCTGATAATCCTGTACAATTACCGGTATCATTCCGTCAGAATTCAGCTTGAATTCCGACCATTCCATGGAAGATTCGAATTTCTTCGTCTCAATGCCCTCGGCGGCAAGGCTTTGTTTTAATTCTGTAACATAGGTATTGGGATCGCTGATGTAAGAACCGCCGATACCCGTAACGGAATCTTTTTTCAGAATCTCCACCCAGCGCTCCTTATCATATCCTTCAACAATAACGCTGAACGGAAGGTCCGTAATATTTTCTAAAGACTCAATGATGCCTTCGTTGAGCACCACCAGCTTGTGGATATGTTCGGCAACTTCTTTTTTGTGCTTAAACATTAAGTCCACATTCTCCATGGAAACCAGCATTTTATCCCGTCCAAACCGTTTGGCGCCCTCTTCGGCCAGGGCAATGGTTTCATGCTTTGCGCTGTCTAATATAACGCCTTTGCAGCCGGCGTAAATCAGTTTCTTAATATCCTCCAACCGGGAAATGCAGCCGGCCCCGTAAATGGGAATCTCCACCATCCTGCTTAATTCTTTTATCGTATGAAGATTCACCTCATGCTCATCTTCATTGGAGGACAAATCGAAGATATAAAGCTTATCCACTCCGCTGTCGTTATATATTTTCGCCAGTTCCCGCAAATCTCCGGCGATTTCCGGGTTATTTTTTCCTTTTACTGCCATGCCGCATTTCAGATAAATGGTGGCAATCAGGTTTTTATATTCCATATTCTCACCTATAAACTACCTTTCGTTGACATAATATCTTTGATTCTCGTATCTTTCATGGTGGCTTCATCCAACGCCCTTCCGAAAGCTTTAAACAGTCCCTCAATCATATGATGGTTGTTGGAACCGGACAGAATCTTCATATGCAGGTTCATGCCTGCACTGTAGGAAACGGCATAGAAAAATTCCCGGACCATTTCCGTATCCATATATCCTACCCGCTCTGCGGTAAACTCTCCTTCAAAGGAGAAATAGGGCCTTCCGCTTAAATCAATGGCGCAGAGCACCAGAGTTTCATCCATGGGCAGGATGCAGCTTCCGTAGCGTTTGATTCCCCTCTTATCCCTTAAGGCAATCCGAATGGCATTCCCCAGTACAATACCGGTATCTTCAATGGTGTGGTGGGTGTCCACGATCAGATCTCCTGTCACATGTACCTTCAGGTCAAAGAAACCGTGGCGGGCAAATCCGTCCAACATGTGATCAAAAAAACCAATTCCCGTATTCAGCTGACTGACGCCGCTGCCGTCTAAGTTCAGGGTCAGGTTAACGTCGGTTTCCTTTGTTTTCCGGTGCTGTTTGGCAGTTCTTTCTGCTGGCATGGTTCGTTCCTCTTTTCTATTTATATGTGAGATACGCGCAGGTGTTTCTGATTTACGTGAACTGCACGTTATTCTTCAAATCTTACTTTAATCGAATTTGCATGCGCCGTCAACCGTTCTGAGACAGCAAATTGCACAATATCCTGATAAACTGGTTCCAATGCCTCTTTTGAATACGAAATAATACTGGATTTCTTGATAAAATCATCCACGCTCAGAGGGGAGAAAAACTTGGCGGTTCCGTTGGTGGGAAGCACATGGTTCGGGCCTGCAAAATAATCGCCCAATGGCTCGCTGGCATACTCTCCCAGGAAAATAGCGCCGGCATTTTTCACTTTCATCATAGTTTCAAAAGGATTGGCCGTAAGGATTTCCAGATGCTCGGAGGCAATTTCATTGGCAGCCTCAATGGCTTCCTCCATATTCTCTGCCACCAGGATGTAACCGTAATTTTCCAGGGATTTTTCGATAATTTCTTTTCTGGAAAGCGCTGCGGTGAATCTGTCCACCTCCCGGGACACCTGTTCTGCCAGAGCTTCGCTGTCTGTGATTAAAATGGCGCTGGCAAGCTCGTCATGCTCCGCCTGGGACAGCAAATCAGCTGCTGCAAATCTGGGATTGGCCGTTTCATCGGCAAGCACCAGAATTTCACTGGGGCCTGCAATGGAGTCAATGCTGACATGGCCGAACACGGCCTTTTTGGCCAGGGCCACATAAATGTTGCCGGGGCCCACGATTTTATCTACTTTCGGGATATTCTCAGTGCCGAAAGCCAATGCCGCTACCGCCTGTGCGCCCCCTGCCTTATAGATTTCATCCACTCCGGCAAGATCTGCCGCCGCTAATGTGGCAGGATTCACTTTGCCGTCCCGGCTGCAGGGGGTGGTCATGACTATTTTCTCCACGCCTGCTACTTTTGCCGGCAGCACGTTCATCAGAACAGAGGAAGGATAGGCCGCTTTGCCGCCGGGCACATAGACCCCCACCCGGGCTAAGGGCGTTACTTTCTGTCCCAGCATTACGCCGTCCGGACGGCTGTCAAACCAACTGTACTGCTTCTGCTTCTCATGATAAACTTTAATATTATGAAGGGATTTCTTCATAACCTGAAGCAAAGCGTCATCCGTCAGGTCATAGGCCTCTTTTATTTCCTCTCTGGTTACTTTGACGGTATTGCTGTCAAGGTCAGCGCCGTCAAACTGTTTTGTAAAAGCAAACAGGGCTTCATCCCCGTTGGCGCGGACTTCTTCTATAATGCGGCTGACCTGTTCCTCATACTGCTGATAACTGTTGGGGCTTCGCTTTAATAAATCTTCCTGCAGGTTCTTTTTTGTCTCTTCCGTTAACTTCAATATTCTCATAAGTTCCTCCTGGTTTCAAGCAGTGGATTTCCTGCCTGTCTCCGTGAAATCATCTAAAATTCGTTCTATAAAACCTTTTTTAAATCCTGTATTAATTTTGTAATTCTCTCGTTTTCCATTTTCATGCTGACCTGGTTCACAACCATTCTGGCAGAAAGGGGACAGACTTCCTCCAATACATGAAGGCCGTTTTCCCGAAGGGTGGAGCCTGTTTCTACAATGTCCACAATTACTTCTGACAGGCCCACAATGGGAGCAAGCTCAATGGAGCCGTTCAGCTTGATGATTTCCACGGTCTGATGCTTCTTATTATAGAAATAATTCTTGGCAATCCGGGGATATTTGGTGGCCACCCGGATCAGTTCGTGGTGCTGCAGCAATTCCCGGGCTTCTAAGGGCCCGCAGACACACATCCGACAGCGGCCGAACCCCAAGTCCAGCACTTCATAGATATTTCTGGCCTCCTCTAAGATGGTGTCCTTGCCTGCAATTCCAATATCAGCGGCGCCGTATTCCACGTAAGTGGGAACGTCCGGCCCTTTGGCAAGGAAAAATTTCAGCTTCAGCTCTTCGTTGACAAAAATCAGTTTTCTGGTCTCCTTGTCGTTGATTTCCTCACAGGTAATCCCTATTTTTTCAAAGGCTCCAAGGGTCTGGCTTGCCAGCCTCCCCTTTCCCAGCGCAAATGTTAAATATCTCATGGTTTCCTCCGTTTTATGTATTCCAGATTTCCGCTTCTATGAAAGCCCTTGGCTTCCATAGATGGATGGCCATGCGGCCCGCCGAACAGCAGGCTGAGCATGATGGGGGTTCTATAAAAACCGAATGGCCGGGATATGCATCCGTTTGGCATACGCCTGATATTCCTCCCGGGTTTTGGTTTCGTCCCAGACTGCCAGAGACACAATGATGCCCTGAGTTCTGAGCTGCTCTGCCTGGCGGATGGCTGTTTCCCTGGCTGCTTCCCGATACACAATCAGCGTTCCGTTGTCCTGAACCGGAATCTTGATTTTCTGCCTGGACAATGCCGCCATCAGCTGATCAATCACAACGGCAAATCCGATGGAAGGCGCATCTTTGCCGAAATATCCTAAAAGCTTGTCATAGCGTCCGCCCTTCACAATGGGCTCGCCGCTTCCGAAGGTATAGCCTGCAAATATGATGCCGGTATAATAATGATAACTGCTCAGCATGCCGGGCTCAATGGACACATATTTTTCCACGCCGTAAAAACGCAGGATTTTCATTAATTTTTCCAGACGCTCCAGCGCATTTAAAATTAATGGATATCCGGAAGCCAGTAATTTGGCACTGGCAGTCATTTCTTCTGTCATACAGATGCTTCCCAACATGGAAAACAGTTCTCTCAGCTCTTTTGGCAGATTCAGGGAATCCACCAGTTCTGCCACTCCGAAGAAATTCTTATTGGAAATCAGTTCAATCAGCTCCTGCTCCGTCTCCTCCTTCAGTCTTGCCGCTTCCACCAGTCCCCGGAAAAAGTCCACATGCCCCACGCCGATTTGAAATTCCTGCAGCCCTGCAATCTGAAGCGCCCGGACCACAAGGGCCAGAATCTCTCCGTCTGCATTGACAGAAGTATCGCCGATTAACTCCGCCCCGAACTGGGTGCTTTCTTTTAACCGCCCCTGATAACTGCTGTTGTTGATGAAGGTATTGCCCATATAGCTCAGACGGACGGGAAATACCTCATCTCCGTAATATTTGGCCGCGCATCTTGCAATGGAGGGGGTAATATCCGGCCGCAGAACCAGCGTATTGCCTTCCCGGTCAAAAAATTTGTAGAGATCCTTAGAGGGAGTGGTTCCGATTTCCCTGCTGAAAATATCAAAAAATTCAAAGGTAGGGGTTTCAATCATGTGATAGCCGTATTTTTTCAGCAAATGATGCAGATTTTCCTGCAAAATTAATTTCTGGGCACATTCTCTGTTGTAAATATCCCGGACTCCTTCCGGTGTATGTAATAATTTCCGTTCCATAATTGTTCCTTTCGTACAAAATTAGTTTCAGCTGCGATTTGCCAGATCCTGCTGCAGCATATCCAGATAAGGCACCAGAATGCCGCCCTTGGATGAAATAAAATATTCCGGCTCCAGCTCTTCATACCGGAAGCTTTTTCTTCCGCCCTCTTTGGCCCGGTTCCAGAACTCCATCAGTTTTTTATGGCGCAGATAATAAAGTTCATTTCTGTGGGAATAAAAAATAATCAGAAATGAAATCCCTCTCTGCGCTTCAAACTGTTCCATAAAGTCAATCTGGTGGGAATGGATATTCTGCAGCGGAAAGGTATCCGTATGGCATTCCTTGGCGTCAAAACACACTGGAATCCCCTGCACTGCCCCAATGTAATCCACGGTGCTCTTCTGATCGAAATAGGCCAGAGTGATATGCCGGCTGTCCTTGTCAATGCGAACCGGGGTAATAGGCGTCGGCACCTTTTGAATCAGGGCCAGGCGGTGTTTGGCATATTTTTCATTGGTAAGGTTGATAAACTCTTCCAGGGTGGAGCCCCGCAATCCCCGGGAATTCCATGTTGCCATAATGATTCCTCCTTTGGGCAGGATGCCGCCGGAACAGGCTGTTTCTTTCCATGCGCCGAAAAACCTCCGTATATTATAGCACACTCTTTTCTTTTCTGCCATATGAAATGACGCAAAGATAAATTTGCATCATTTCATATGGCGGCAAAAAATCCTTCCTGCTATACTAAATGCCAGAGGGGAGGTGTAAGAATGGGAAAAACCAAAAAAATAAATCCTGCAAAAGCACAATGTCATTAACTTAAGGAATCTTTTACATTTTGAATGGTAAAAGGTTCCTTTTTTCGGTGTTTATACTGTATAATGAAAATAGCTAACTGATGTTTT
>NZ_JBQIOP010000051.1:0-3894 GCF_056822245.1 Petralouisia sp.
GCTGTCCGGGCAGACAAGGCGCAGGCCAGGATACCCAAAAAGAAGGTCCGGCAGACCGTTATTGACCCCGATACCGGAAAGAAAACAACGAAACTGACCTTTGAGGAACAGGCAAAGCCGCCCTCCAAGCTGTCCCATGCGGTACGGGGCGCTCCGGCCAACGCGCTGCTTGCCGGGGCGCATAAGGAAATCCGCAAGTCCGAACAGGACAATGTGGGCGTGGAAGGGGCGCACAAGACCGAGCAGGCTGTTGAAGTCAGTGCGCGGCTGGTGCGGGAGGGATACCGCAGCCATAAACTGAAACCCTACCGCGAAGCGGCAAAGGCGGAGCAAAAGCTGGAAAAAGCAAACATCAACGCCCTGTACCAAAAATCCCTGGCGGAGAACCCCCAGCTTGCCAGCAACCCCCTTTCCCGCTGGCAGCAAAAGCAGGCCATCAAAAAGGAATATGCCGCCGCCAAACGCGCCAGTCAAACGGCTGGGCATACGGCACAGGCCGCAGGCCATACCACCAAGACCGCGCAAAAGACCGGCAAGGCGGCAAAGTCTGTCAAAGAAAAAGCGGAACAGGCAGGCCGGTTTGTCATGCGGCACAAGAAGGGATTCCTGATTGCGCTGGCGCTGTTTCTGCTGGTCTGCCTGCTGATGAATACCCTGTCCTCCTGCTCCATGCTGGCCCAGAGCATCGGCTCGGCGGTGTCCGGCTCCACCTATCCCTCCAATGACGGGGATATGCTGGGAGTTGAAGCGGACTATGCCGCAAAGGAGGCGGAACTGCAAGCCGAACTGGATAACATGGAGAGCCTGCACCCAGGCTATGACGAGTACCGGTACGATCTGGACCCTATCGGCCACAATCCCCATGAGCTGGCGGCTTATTTAAGCGCCCTGCTCCATGAGTACACGCCCCAGAGCGCGGCGGCACAGTTACAGCGGGTCTTTGACCTCCAATATGTCCTGACACTGACCGAGGAGGTGGAAATCCGCTACCGCACCGAAACCAGCACCGACCCGGAAACCGGGGAAACAACCAGCGAGGAAGTCCCCTATGAATACTACATCCTCCATGTGGAGCTTGTGAACACCCAGATTTCCGCCCTTGCGCCGGAGCTTCTCACCCCGGATGAATATGAGATGTACCAGGTCTATATCGCCACCAGGGGCAACAAGCCGCTGCTGTTTGGCGGCGGTTCCCCGGATATGGGAAATTCCGAGGATTTGAGCGGCGTGGAGTTTATCGGCGGGACCCGCCCCGGCAATCCGGGCCTGGTGGATTTGGCAAAGCGTCAGGTGGGAAACGTGGGCGGCTATCCGTATTGGAGCTGGTACGGTTTTAACAGCCGGGTGGAATGGTGCGCCTGCTTCGTGAGCTGGTGCTATAACCAGGCCGGGAAAAGCGAGCCGCGCTTTGCTGGCTGTCAGTCCCAGGGCGTACCCTGGTTCCAGTCGCATGGGCAATGGGGCGGGCGCGGATATGCCAATATCGCCCCCGGCGACGCCATTTTCTTTGACTGGGATTTGGACGGGTCCGCCGACCATGTTGGCATTGTGATCGGCACAGACGGGAGCCGGGTCTATACGGTGGAGGGCAATTCCGGCGACGCCTGCAAAATCAAAAGCTATGACCTGAATTACCAGTGCATCAAGGGCTACGGCCTGATGAACTGGAACTAAACCATATGGGAAGGAGTGTTTACAGATGGCAACGAACAAAATCGACCGGATTGACCGGGAGATCGCAAAGACCCGCGAAAAGCTGGCGGAATACCAGAACAGGCTGCGGGAATTGGAGGCGCAGAAAACCGAGGCGGAGAACCTGCAAATCGTCCAGCTGGTGCGGGCGGTTCGCATGACCCCGCAGGAGCTGAACGCGCTGCTGACCGGCGGCGGGATTCCGGGCATGGGAGCTTCTGCCCCCGATGCCCAAGAGAAGGAGGAAAATCACGATGAAATCTAAAAAGCTATTGCGGACACTGGCCGCGCTTTGCACCGCCCTGGTCCTTATGGGCGGTTTTTCTGTCCCCGCCTACGCGGGCGGCGGCGGGGAACCGGCTGATGAAACCAACGATTCCAACGTACAGGTGGAGCAGCCGGAGGAAACGCCTCCCCTCACCCCGGATGGCAACGCCACCCTGGTGGACGATTACGGTGGGAACAAGCAGCTGATTACCGTTACCACCAAAAACGGCAACTACTTTTACATTCTGGTGGATCGGGATGATGAGGGAGAAAATACCGTCCATTTTCTCAACCAGGTGGATGAGGCCGATCTGATGGCACTGATGGAGGACGAGGACAGCGAGGAACCTCCCGCCGTTTGCGGCTGCACCGAGAAATGTCAGGCGGGCGCGATCAACCGGAACTGCCCGGTCTGCGCCTTTACCATGACAAGCTGCACCGGCAAGGCGGCGGAACCGGAGGAGCCGCCTGCAGCGGAGCCGGAACCGGAGAAAAAGTCCGGCATGAATCCGGCTGTCCTGCTTTTGGTTGTGGCCCTGTTAGGCGGCGGGGGCGCGCTCTACTACTTCAAGTTTATGAAGAACAAGCCGAAAACCAAAGGCCCGGACAATCTGGACGATTACGACTACGGCGATGAGGAAGATGAGCTGTGGGAATCCGAGGAGGGCGCGGAGGAGGAACCGGTGGAAAGCGAGGAAGAACCGGAATGACCCGCTTCACTGACAGCCCCTTTGAGCGCATGATGACACAGAAACCGGAGGGCAGGAAGAAAACTTCCAGCCCTCCTTCTTTACCCAAAAGCCACCCCTGCTATGGCTGCGGCAACTACGGGAGGCCCTGTGTGGGATTCTGCCACCGGGAACTGGAAAAGCAGCTGAAAGAAAGGAGAGATCGGAAATGAAGTATCTTATTTTATTTATCAAAATCGTTGCTGTTTTTGACCTGTGCTGTCTGGCGGTGTATCTGGGCGGCGATATTCTGACTGCCCTGACACGCAAACTTCGGAAAAAGCCTGCACAGAGCGACGACCTTTATGACTTTTCTATGGATGGCGACACAGCCGCCCCGCTGTCCATAGATTCCATCCGCCAGCTGTACTCCGGCGATGTGGAAACTTTTGTAGAAGAAAGGCTTCTGCCGGACGCCGCAAAGACGATGGAGGCATTAACGGAACGGGAACAGACAGCGGCCCGCCTGCTTTTATGCGCCCTGATCGGCTATCTGAAAGAAGAAGCCCGCATGGACGAGCAGAGTTTTCCGATGGTGATGGAACTGCTGAAATATATGGAGGGGGAAAAAGAGGAAGGCTGCCAGGACCCGGTAGACTGGCTGCTGGAGGACGCCAACAGCCGCGCACACCGGCATGAGTCCTATTACAACGATTATCAACGCTACCAGCTGATGCAGGTGGATAAAAAACGTGTCATTCTGGCCTGCCGTATCCTCATCAATGATCTGGTAGGAAAACTGTACCGATATGATTACCGGTTTGGCTATGACCTGATGCTGACAGAGGATAACAGCATTGAGGAAAAACTGCGTACATCTATGCGGGAAGAATGGGAGGATGAAGATTATGAGGTTAGTGATTGCTGAAAAACCATCGGTGGCTCAAAGTCTGGCCGCTGTGATTGGAGCCAATGCCCGTAAGGACGGGTATCTGGAAGGGAACGGCTGGCGGGTCAGCTGGTGTGTGGGGCATCTGGCCGGACTTGCCGATGCGGACAGCTATGACCCCAGGTATGCCAAGTGGCGCTATGATGATCTGCCGATCCTGCCCTCGGACTGGAAAATGAGCGTGGGGCGGGATAAGAAGAAACAGTTTGATATTCTCAAAAAGCTGCTGTGCGCCCCGGATGTGACCGAGGTGGTAAACGCCTGTGACGCGGGACGGGAGGGCGAACTGATTTTCCGCAACGTCTATGAGCTGGCGGG
>NZ_JBQIOP010000051.1:3994-29689 GCF_056822245.1 Petralouisia sp.
AAAAAGCTGCTGTGCGCCCCGGATGTGACCGAGGTGGTAAACGCCTGTGACGCGGGACGGGAGGGCGAACTGATTTTCCGCAACGTCTATGAGCTGGCGGGGTGCAAAAAAACCATGAAACGGCTCTGGATTTCCAGCATGGAGGATTCGGCAATCCGGGAGGGCTTTGAAAACCTCCGCCCCGGCGAGGACTATGATGGTCTGCATCAGGCGGCGCTCTGCCGCGCCAAAGCCGACTGGCTGGTGGGCATCAACGCTACCCGGCTGTTTTCGGTGCTGTACCGCCGGACCCTCAACATCGGTCGGGTTATGTCCCCGACCCTGGCCCTGATCGTCCAGCGGGAAGCAGAGATTGAAGCCTTCCAGCCGGAGCCGTTCTATACGGTGGCGCTGGAACTGCCCGGATTTACCGCTGTGGGAGCGCGGATGAAAGACAAAACTGCCGCAAAAGAGCTGCAAACCGCCTGCCAGGGCGGTTCTGCGGTGGTGAAACAGGCGCAGCGGAAAGAGAAGTCCGAAAAGCCGCCCGCCCTTTATGACCTGACCACCTTACAGCGGGACGCCAATCGCCTGCTGGGGTTTACCGCCCAGCAAACGCTGGACTATCTGCAAAACCTCTATGAGAAAAAGCTGTGTACTTATCCCCGGACGGACAGCCGGTATCTGACCTCGGATATGGCGGAGGGCCTGCCGGTGCTGGTCAACCTCACCGCCAATGCCATGCCGTTCCGAAAGGGGATCGGCATTACCTGCAACCCGGAGGCGGTCATCAACGATAAGAAAGTGACCGACCACCATGCGGTGATCCCCACCCGCAATCTTCGGGATGCGGATTTGTCCGCCCTCCCTGTGGGGGAAAAAGCGGTGCTGGAGCTGGTGGCCGCAAGGCTGCTGTGCGCGGTGGCGGAACCCCATCTCTACGAGGAAACCGCCGCCACGCTGGTCTGCGCCGGTCAGGAGTTTGCCGCAAAAGGGAAAACCATTCAGCGCCCCGGCTGGCGCGAGCTGGATGCCGCTTATCACGCCGGTCTGAAAGATGCCCCGGAGCCGGAGGAAAGACCAGAGGAAAAGACGCTGCCGGAACTCTCCCAGGGACAATCTTTGTCCGTTTCCAATGCCTCCGTCAAGGAGGGGAAAACCAGCCCGCCAAAACATTTCACCGAAGATACCCTGCTGTCGGCTATGGAGAACGCCGGTAAAGAAGATATGCCGGATACTGCCGAGCGCAAGGGATTGGGTACGCCCGCCACCCGCGCCGGGATTCTGGAAAAGCTGGCCTCCACCGGTTTTCTGGAACGGAAAAAGAGCAAAAAAACGGTCCAGCTGATGCCCTCCCGCGACGCGCGTTCCCTCATTACGGTTCTGCCGGAGCAGCTGCAATCCCCGCTGCTCACCGCCGAGTGGGAGTACCGGCTGGGCGAGATTGAGCGCGGCGAGCTTTCCCCGGAGGAGTTTCTGTCCGGGATTTATACCATGCTGCGGGAGCTGGCGGCAACCTATCAGGTGGTTAAGGGGACCGAGTATCTGTTCTCCCCGCCCCGCGAAGCGGTGGGCAGATGCCCCCGGTGCGGCGGTGAGGTTACAGAATCGCAAAAGGGATTTTTCTGCCAAAGTGAAACTTGCAGATTTGCCATCTGGAAAGACAGCAAGTGGTGGAGCGCCAAGAAGAAACAGCCCACCAAGGCCATTGTCGCGGCCCTCTTAAAAGACGGGCGGGCAAGGCTCACCGGCTGCTACTCGGAAAAAACCGGAAAAACCTATGACGCGGATGTGCTTTTGGAGGATACCGGCGAGTATGTGAACTTCAAGCTGGACTTTGGCCAGCGGAAAGGAGGCTCGTGATGAAGCTGTCGCTGCTGGAACAAGAAACGGTTCTCCTTTATAACCAGGCCGAGTCTGCGGCAGAGGTCTATACCCATGACCCCAAGCTGATGAAGAAGCTGGAGCAGCTGGCGGAAAAATACCCTGAGCAGATCATCAAAAAGGACGCCCACAACTTCATTGTCCCCAAACGCTGCGTATCGGTTCGGGAGCCGTACAGCGAAAAGCGGCGCAAAGCCGCCAGTGAACGGGCCAGAGCCGCAGGCTATAAGCCGCCGTTGAAATCCTCCTCCGGTCAATAAGCATGGGCGGGAATGTCTTTGAAACGGTAAAGCAGTCCATCACCACCAGAGAAGCGGCGGAACACTATGGAATCGAAGTAAAGCGAAATAGTATGGCCTGCTGTCCTTTCCACGATGACAGGACGCCCAGCATGAAATTAGACCGCCGCTTTCACTGTTTCGGCTGCGGGGCGGACGGAGATGTGATCGACTTTGCCGCCAGACTGTATAACCTCTCCCCCAAAGAGGCGGCGGAAAAACTGGCCCAGGATTTTGGCCTGCTCTATGACAGTCAGGCGCCCCCGAAGAAAACCTATGTCCGTCAAAAGTCCGAAGCGCAGAAGTTCCGGGAATCAAAACAGCGGTGTTTCCGCGCTCTGGCAGACTACGCCCATCTGCTGCGGGGCTGGGAAACAGACCTTGCGCCCCTGACCCCGGAGGATGAGCCGCACCCCCTTTTTGTGGAGGCGCTGCACCAAAAGGACTATGTGGAGTACCTTCTGGACTTTCTGATGGAGGATGGCATAGAGGAACAAAAAACATGGATTGCAACACACATAACAAAAATCATGGATTTGGAAAGGAGAAACAAGGAAATGGCAGAGAAACCTACCAACCGGGAGCGATTGCGGGAAATCACCGAGGGCATTGAGCAGAACATCAAGGAACTGTTTGAGAGCGAAAAGTATATGCGCTATCTGTCGGTGATGTCCCGGTTCCACCGCTACTCGGTCAATAATACCATGCTGATCTATATGCAGAAGCCGGACGCGACCCTTGTGGCTGGCTATAACAAGTGGAAGAACCAGTTTGAGCGCCATGTGAAGAAGGGCGAGCGCGGCATCACCATCATCGCGCCCACCCCCTATAAGAAGAAAATCGAGGAGCAGAAGCTGGACCCGGACACCCACGCGCCAATGCTGGACGCAAACGGCAGGGTGGTCATGGAGGAAAAAGAGGTGGAAATCCCGCTGTTCCGTCCGGTGAAGGTGTTTGATGTGAGCCAGACGGACGGAAAGCCCCTGCCCTCCCTGGCGGCGGACCTGTTCGGGAATGTCCGGCACTTTGAGGCGTTTATGGAGGCGCTGAAACGCTCCGCCCCGGTTCCCCTTGCGTTTGAGGAAATGGACGCGGATACGGACGGATATTTTTCTTCCATTGAGCAGCGCATCGCCATCCGCCAGGGCATGAGCGAGGTGCAGACGGTTTCCGCCGCTGTCCATGAGATCGCCCACAGCAAGCTGCACAACTTTGATGTGACGGACAACCCGGACGCGCCCTTGTATCAGGAAGTGGAGCTGTTTGGACAGCCAGCCCTGTTCTCCAATGAGCGGATTGCCGCAGACGATCTGCCGGACGGACTGTTTTGTTATGACCTGCGCGGTTCCGATGATGACCCCGGCGCGCCGGTTGCCGTAGAGGAACAGGTTATCGTCAACCACGCCGGTTCCGTCATAACCGCAAAGCCGCTGGAACTGCCGGAGGAAGGGCATCTCCCGCTGACCGATGAATCCGGCCTGGACTTTAACGGCGGCGAAAAGACCGCCCAGCGGTTTTTGCAGGACCATAAAAAGGACCGGCGCACTGAGGAAGTGGAGGCCGAGAGCATCTCTTACGCGGTCTGCCAATATTTTGGGATTCAGACCGGCGCAAACAGCTTTGGGTACATTGCGAACTGGAGCCAGGGCAAGGAGCTGAAGGAACTGCGGGCCAGCCTGGAAACCATCAACAAGACCGCCGGTGCGCTGATTGCCGATATTGACCGCCATTTTCAGGAGGTCTGCAAGGAGCGCGGCATTGATCTGGAATCCGGGCCGGAGCAGGACGCCGGAAAAGAAACCATACAGACGGAAAGCCCGCAGGCCGGTCAGGAGAATCACGAGGCTATCCCTGAACCGGAACCCTCCTGGAAAATCCCTACCGAACTGCCGGAGCAGGACCCCTCCATGTTCCGCTATTACATTACCCAGGAATCGCTGGATGTGGGAACCTATCCTTTGATGGACGGGAAAACCATCACCGAACTTGCCGCATGGGTAAAAGTGGAACAGGATTCCATCACCGCCTTTGGCTGTATCGACTATCCCCAGCCGCTGACCGCCGAGCAGGAACGGGAATACGCCCTTTTGCCCGCCAGCCAAAACCCGCAGGCGCTGGATTCCATCGGCCATGCCGCAGAAGCCGCCCAGCTGCCCGACGTGCCGGAGCAGACGCTGGATGAATACCCGATGCCGGACCCTTTGCTGCGGGAGGACGATCTGAAAAACTGCGGCTATCAGGACGGGGACTTGCTGCCCCTCTCCAAAGAGCGGGCGCTGGAACTGTTTGAGCAGGATTTGACGGTGTACGCGGTGGTGGACGGGGGCGGCGCGGAAATGCTCTTTGACCGGGAGGAATTTGAATCCCAGCTGCCCGGTACGGTGTTTGCCCTTTCCCGCGAGGAATGGGAGGAAAGCCCAGCCTTTGACGGGCTGGTGCAGGACCGGCTGAACCGCCAGCAGGAACGGGAGCAGGCGTTTCTCTCCCATGAGGGGGACTGCTTTGCCATCTATCAGGTAAAGGACGATGACAGCCTGCGGGAAATCCGCTTTGAGGGGCTGGACTGGCTCCAATCCATCGGGCGCGAGGTGGAGCGCGAGAATTACAACCTGATCTACACCGCGCCCCTTTTCGGCAAAGATACGCCGGAAGTTGTGGCGGAGCAGCTGTTCTACCGCTTCAACAACGAACACCCCAGGGACTATCACAGCCCCTCCATGAGCGTCAGCGACATTGTTGCCATCCGCAGGGACGGCGCGTTATCCTGTCATTACTGCGACAGCTTTGGCTTTCAGCAGATCACCGGTTTTCTTGACGCGAACCCGCTGAAAAATGCGGAAATGTCTATGGAGGACGATTACGGCATGATTGACGGGATCATCAACAACGGTCCCAAAGAGCCGACCGTAGCCCAGCTGGAACAGCAGGCCAGAAGCGGCCAGCCGATCTCCCTGATGGATTTGGCGGATGCGGTCCACCGGGAGGAACAAGACAAGCGGAAATCGGTGGTGGAACAGCTCCACCAGCAGCCGAAGCAGGAAAGCAAAAAGACAGCGCCGAAAAAGAGCGCGGAAAGGGAGCTTTGATATGGGACACTTTACCTTTGAAGAAATCAATCTGATGTGCATTTACAACACCGGAACCCGCGCCGGACTGATGGAGAGCCTGACCGAGATGCGCGGCTATCTCTCGCCGGAGGAAACAGAGCTGATGGAGCTGACCGACAGCGCCCTTCATAAGCTGCGCGCCATGACGGACGCGGAGTTTGACAGTCTGGAACTGTACCCGGACTTTGACGAATAGGAACCAACAGACCGGAGGGGCTGGCGCTGTGCCGCCCCTTCCTTTTATCCAAAACCCGAAAGGAGGGCCGAAAACAATGGCAACCAAAGCGCAGATGTACGCACAGATGGCCGACCATGCGGCGGTGCAGCTCACTTCCAGCTGGAATGAGTGGATGCGGTTTCTGGACACAGCCTCCAGGCTTTACAAATACCCGTTCCATGACCAGCTGATGATCTACGCCCAGCGCCCGGACGCTACCGCCTGTGCGGAGTATGACCTGTGGAATGACAAGATGGGCCGCTATGTCCGGCGCGGCTCCAAGGGCATCGCCCTGGTGGACGATTCCGGGGACCGGACCCGGCTGCGGTATGTCTTTGACATCTCCGACACCGGAACCCGCCCGCACTCCCGCACACCCTGGCTCTGGAAGATGGAGGAACGGCATATAGATTCCATCTCCGCCATGCTGGAAAACCGGTATGGGGTGGGCGGCGATGATTTAGGCGGGCAGCTGACCGAGATCGCCCGCAGGCTGGCCGGGGAATACTGGGCGGACAACGGGCGAGACTTCCTTTACATCGTTGACGATTCCTTTTTGGAGGAGTACGATGAACTTAACATCGAAGTCCAATTCAAAGCCGCCGCCACCGTCAGCATCGCCTATTCCCTGATGTCCCGCTGCGGGCTGGCCCCGGAGCAGTATTTCACCCACGAGGATTTCATGCCGGTTTTCGATTTCAACACACC
This sequence comes from Petralouisia sp., assembly GCF_056822245.1. Taxonomy (NCBI): domain Bacteria; kingdom Bacillati; phylum Bacillota; class Clostridia; order Lachnospirales; family Lachnospiraceae; genus Petralouisia; species Petralouisia sp. The sequence continues at coordinate 10,168 of NZ_JBQIOP010000051.1, forward strand.
GGCCACCGTTGGGGCGCTGGGAACGGCGGTCAGCCAGATCAACCAGCAGGTGCTGCGGCAGATCGGCATAACCATTCTAAACGCGGAACGAGAGGCCAACAAAGAAAGGAGCCAGCAAAATGAACAACACCTTAACTTACATTCAGAACGGGGATTATCTGATTCCCAACCTGCAACTGACAGAACAGCCCGAAACGCCCCTGGGCAAGTACGGCAGGATGCGGAAAACCTACTTGAAGGAACACCGGCCCATCCTTTACAACCGTCTGCTGATGAGCGAGAAGCTGTACCCGCACCTGTTGGAGATCGACCGGACCGCGAACAGCCGATTGGAGCAGCTGATGCCGGAATTGGCGCGGGCGGCGGGCGTGACGGAGGAACTGAAAGCCCGCGATCAGATGCAGTGGGTGGGCCTGATGAACAACTGCAAGGCTCAGGCGGAGGAGATTCTGCTGGCGGAACTTATCAACAGCTAACCTTAAACCTGTTTCTCTCCGAAGCAGAACAGATTCAGAATATTGATGAAGCAGAGAATGTGAAAGCATCCTCTGCTTTTTCTTTTGCCCAAAAGGACATCGACCATGTGCTGCGGCTGGGCGGCAATACCGACCGTCTGCGGGAGCGTGTGACAGCCGCATTTGAAAAACAGAAGCTGGTCCCGGAGATTGCCGCCGCCCTGCAATCCCTCTATCATGGCGGCAACGGCTTTACCACCGATGCAGGCCGTATCACAGTCTGGTACGGCGAGGACGGAATCCATCTCTCTCATGGAACATCCGCCCGTTATGATAAATCCGCACAGATTATTTCCTGGGAGGGCGCGGCGGAGCGTATTGGCGAGCTGTTGGAATCCGGTCAATTTGCGTCCAATGTAGAGCTTGCCGAGGCGGAGGGTTATGAACGCTTACTCCTTGCCAACAAGCTCTGGAACCTATATCACGATTTGAGCGATGACGCCAGAGAAGCCGGATATTTACCCAGTCTGTCGGAAATCAAGGGAAACGGGTTTCCAGAAGAATCTGCATGGCTCACTGAGCAGCTGCGTGACCCGGCCTTCCGCCAGCCCCTCACAGAAGAATACGCCGCCTTTTGGACTGCCTATACGCAAGACCGTAACTTGCTGCGGTTCCATTACCACAAGCCAAAGGAGATTTGGGAAAACCTGAAAGACCTGTCGCTGCCCCGCAGAGCCTTTTCATCTGAAATGGCAGAGGTTTCCGCAGTAAAACAGTTTATCACCGAGGACGAGATAGGCGCGGCCCTTTCTGGCGGCAGCGGCTTTGCAGGGGGCAAAGGGCGCATTTATGCCTTTTTCCAGCAGCCCCATACCGACAAGGAAAAAATAACATTTTTACGGCAGGAATATGGAACCGGCGGGCGTTCCCACGCACTGTCCGGTGCAACGCACAGTGGCGAAGATCACGATGGAAAGGGCCTGCGCTACCAGAAAAAAGGCTGTGACGATGTGCGCCTGACCTGGGATAAGGTCGTGAAGCTGGTTGCCGGCCTGATCCAAAAGGACCGTTATCTGACCGAAGCAGAACGGGAACAGTATGAGAAAATCCAGGCAGAAAAGGAACTGGCCGAGGCGGGCATTGTAGAGTCACAGAGCCAGCCTGCTCCTGTCCATGAAACCGAAACAGAACCGCCCCAGCCCGCGCTGGAAGATGTGCTGGAACAGTACAAGCCGGTTGTGACCGCCGCCATCATGGAGGATACGGCATACCGCAACGCCTGCGGCCATACTGACCATGAAAACGCTGTGATTGAGGGCAACGCCGCTGTGCGCCGCGCGGTTCTTGGCTCCGGTAATATGCAGCTTCTTAAACAGTATTCGGATGTGCCGGAGTTCCGCCACCGCCTGCATCAAGAGGTGATTGCCGAAACCTATCCAAAGCTCCATGAGCTTCTGCGCCCTCTCTCCCAGGACGATATTGACGAAGCCCTCTGTGCATGGAATGGGGATATGGACAGCAAACGGGCCGTAGTCCGCTACATGGAGAACCATGCCAGGGACAAAGACACCGCTGCATGGCTGTCCCAGGAGTACGGCGGTCCTGAAAATAAAAATCTGTTCATTGTCCGCGCCGGAAGTCCTGAAACAATCGAACTTCCCTGGCCCAAGGTACAGCGCCGGATCGCCCAGCTTATCAAAGAGGACCGCTTTTTTACAGAGGAAGAACGGGACAATCTGGATGATATAGACTCTATCGCAATCCGGGAAAATCTGGCCCAGCGCGGCATTGTAAACGGGCAGGTAGTGGAACCGGAAAAGCTGGACAATGACCCCTTTATTCAGCAGGTCATGGCTGATATGGAGCGGCTCACAGAGGCAGACCGGCAGGAAGAACCGGCACAGGAAACAGCCGGAGCCACCCCCGCTACGGACGAATCGGGAACACTTCCCCGCGACCCGATGGCATCGGCCTATGGCGTAGGGGATTTTGTTTTTCTGGAAAATACCGAGTACCGTATCACCGATTTGCAGCGGGGCTATGTCCAGCTGAATGACCCCGCGCTGGCTTACCCCATTTACCGGACGGAAAGCAAAGAACAGTTTGAACGCGCCATCCGGCAGGACCCGCGCAACAGCGCCATCACCGACTATCTCCCCGCCGATCTGGACCAGTTTTCCCCGGATTTGCGGGAAGTCCTGACCGGGGAGGGCGGTTTGCTGGATGCAGGGGCAAAGGAAGATATAGCGGCGCTGCTCCGAAGGGGCGCAGGCAATCCGGCTGTCGCCCAGCATCTTTCCCAGCGGTTTTCCGGTACAGTGGAAACCATGCAGCTGGAAACCGGAGATACGGCGGATTACCGAACCTCCGCAAACGGCATGGAAGTGGAGATTCTGCGGGAAGATGAAACGGTGCTGGCAGCGATGTATGAAAGCTGGGAGCCGCTTGCCGCTGCCCTGCGCGCCCTCTACCAGCAGGAGCTGGACGGATTCTCCCACGAACCGGCACAGCCAGAAGAACAGCTGGCAGAGGAACAGCCGGATTTTGGGAATCCCCCTGCACCAGAGCCGGAGCCGCAGATCACCATCACCCCCGTCACCCGTTATCCGGGCGAACAGAACCATCTGCCCTATGATGTGGAGATTCATACCCTTCACATAGGGGAACCGGAACCCACCCCTCCCCAGCCGACTGCCGGGAACTTCCGTATCACCGACATTCACCTGGGCGAAGGCGGGCCAAAAGCAAAGTTTCGGGCCAACATGGACGCAATCAATCTCCTGAAAGAATTGGAGTTTGAAAACCGGCAGGCCACGCCGGAGGAACAGGAAACCCTTTCCCGGTATGTGGGATGGGGCGGTCTGGCAGACGCTTTTGACGAGAGCAAGCCCGCCTGGGCCAAGGAGTTTGCGGAACTCTACGCAACGCTGTCCCCGGAGGAATATGAAGCCGCCAAAGGGACCACCTTAAACGCCCATTACACCAGCCCTACCGTTATCCAGGCCATTTATGAAGCGGTGGGGAAAATGGGATTCCAGACCGGCAACATCCTGGAACCCTCCTGCGGTGTGGGCAACTTCTTCGGTATGCTGCCGGAGGAAATGCAGGGGAGCAAGCTGTACGGCGTGGAACTGGATTCCATCACCGGGCGCATCGCAAAGCAGCTCTATCCCAAAGCAGACATCACCATCGCGGGCTTTCAAACCACCGACCGGCGTGATTTCTATGACATAGCCGTAGGAAATGTGCCTTTTGGCCAGTATTCCGTCAATGACCGGGCCTATAACAAGCTGAACTTCAACATTCATAACTACTTTTTCGCTAAATCATTGGACCAGGTGCGTCCAGGCGGCGTAGTGGCCTTTGTCACCAGCCGCTACACGATGGATTCCAAGGATTCTACGGTGCGCCGGTATCTGGCGCACCGGGCGGAGCTGTTAGGCGCGATCCGTCTGCCCAACAATGCGTTTCGTGCCAATGCCGGAACGGAAGTGGTATCCGACATTATATTCCTGCAAAAACGGGACCGTCCTATCGACATTACACCGGATTGGACGCAGACCGGACAGACCGAAGAAGATTTTACCATCAACCGCTATTTTCTGGACCACCCGGAAATGGTGCTGGGCCGCACTACCGCGCAAAGCACCCAATACGGAAAACAGGATTATACAGTGGCTCCTATTGAGGGCCTGGAACTTTCCGACCAGCTGCACGACGCCATAAAATACATTCGCGGGACCTACCAGGAGGCCGAACTGCCGGAGTTGGGCGAGGGGGAAGAAATTGATACTTCTATCCCCGCTGACCCTGATGTAAAAAACTATTCCTACACCGTTGTGGACGGTGCAGTGTACTATCGGGAAAACAGCCGCATGGTGCGCCCTGACTTAAATGCCACCGCCGAGGCTCGTATCAAGGGTCTGGTGGAACTGCGGGACTGTGTGCAGAATCTCATCGCACAGCAGATGGACAGCTTTGTTTCGGATGCGGCGATCCGTGAAACACAGGCCGGGTTAAACCGGCTCTATGACGCATTTTCCGCAAAGTACGGTCTTATCAATGACCGGGGCAACCGGCTGGCCTTTGCCGATGATTCCAGCTATTATCTGCTCTGCGCGCTGGAAGTCATTGACGATGAGGGACAGCTGAAGCAAAAGGCGGATATGTTCACCAAGCGCACCATCAAGCCCCATCAGGCCGTTACTGCGGTGGATACCGCCAGTGAAGCCCTGGCTGTTTCCATCGCGGAAAAGGCGGAGGTGGATATGGCGTACATGGCCGAACTGAGCGGAAAAACCCAGGAGGAATTGGCGCTGGAACTGCGGGGCGTGATCTTCCGTCTGCCCGGACCATTGGCGGAGGGGGAAACGCCCCATTATGTGACAGCGGACGAATACCTGTCCGGCAATGTGCGCCGGAAACTGCGGCAGGCGCAGCGGGCGGCAGACAAAGACCCCGATTTTTCTATCAATGTGGAGGCGCTGACCGCCGCCCAGCCAAAGGATTTGGACGCATCGGAAATCGAGGTGCGACTGGGTGCTACCTGGATCGACAAAGACTACATCCAGCAATTCATGTACGAAACCTTCCACACCCCGTACTACCTGCAAGGGAAGATTGAGGTCAAGTACGTCCCCTATACCGCCGAGTGGCAGATCACCAGCAAAAACGCCGTTGGGTATGGCGATGTAGCAGCCAACACCACCTACGGAACCGACCGGGCCAACGCCTACAAGATTCTGGAGGACAGCTTAAACCTGCGGGATGTCCGCATCTATGACACCATTGAGGACGCCGAGGGGCGGGAGCGCCGGGTACTCAACGCCAAAGAAACCACCCTTGCCGCCCAAAAACAGATGGCGATCCGGGAAGCCTTCCGGGACTGGATTTGGAAAGACCCACAGCGGCGGCAGACGCTGGTGCGCCAGTACAACGAGGAAATGAACAGCATCCGCCCCCGCGAGTATAACGGGCAGCATATCCGGTTTGCGGGCATGAACCCGGAAATCACCCTGCGGGAACACCAGAAAAACGCCATCGCCCATGTGCTGTACGGCGGGAATACCCTGCTGGCCCATGAGGTGGGCGCGGGCAAAACTTTTGAAATGGTAGCCGCCGCGATGGAATCCAAGCGGCTGGGCCTGTGCCAGAAATCCCTCTTTGTAGTGCCGAACCATCTGACCGAACAGTGGGCGTCCGAGTTTTTACGGCTCTATCCTTCCGCGAATATCCTTGTCACCACAAAAAAGGATTTTGAAAGCCACAACCGCAAGAAATTCTGCGCCAGGATCGCCACCGGGGACTATGACGCGGTGATTATCGGACACAGCCAGTTTGAGCGTATTCCCATCAGCCGGGAACGGCAGGAGCGCCTGCTGCGGGAGCAGATCAACGAGATCACCGACGGGATTGCCGAGGTGGAGGCCAGCGGCGGGGAACGCTTTACTGTCAAGCAGCTGGAACGCACCAAAAAATCGTTGGAGGCAAGGCTGGAAAAATTGCAGGCCGAGGGCCGCAAGGACGATGTGATTACCTTTGAACAGCTGGGCGTGGACCGTCTGTTTGTGGACGAGAGCCACAATTATAAGAACCTCTTTTTATACACCAAAATGCGGAATGTGGCGGGACTTTCCACCACAGACGCGCAGAAATCCTCCGATATGTTTGCCAAATGCCGCTACATGGACGAGATCACCGGCAGCCGGGGCGTTGTGTTCGCCACCGGAACGCCGGTCAGCAACAGTATGACCGAACTTTATACCATCCAACGCTACCTCCAGTATGAGCGGCTCCAGGAATTGAACATGACCCATTTCGACTGCTGGGCCAGCCGGTTCGGGGAAACGGTGACAGCCCTGGAGCTGGCCCCGGAAGGGACCGGCTACCGGGCGCGGACAAGATTTTCCAAGTTTTTCAACCTGCCGGAGCTGATGAACTTGTTCAAAGAGGTAGCGGACATCAAGACCGCTGACCAGCTGGACCTGCCCACCCCGGAGGTGGAATACCACAACATCGTGGCAAAGCCCACCGAACACCAGCAGGATATGGTGAAGGCCCTCTCCGAGCGCGCCGCCAAAGTCCATTCGGGGACTGTTGACCCATCAACCGACAATATGCTGAAAATCACCTCGGATGGCCGCAAGCTGGGGCTGGACCAGCGAATCATCAACCCCATGCTGCCGGACGAACCCGGCACAAAAGTCAACCAGTGCGTGGACAATATCCTGCAAATCTGGCGGGACGGACAGCCGGAAAAGCTGACCCAGCTGGTGTTTTGCGACATTTCCACACCCCAGGCGGCTGGCTCCAAAAAGGTGGCCAAGTCGCTGGATAACCCGATACTTCACGCGCTGGAACAAGCGGTTCCAGAGCCGGAGAAACCACTGGCCTTTACGGTCTATGAGGACATCCGGCAAAAACTCATTGCACAGGGTATGCCCGCCAGCCAGATTGCTTTTATCCATGAAGCCAATACCGAAGTCCGCAAAAAGGAGCTGTTTTCCAAAGTCCGCTCCGGCCAGGTGCGCGTCCTGTTAGGCTCCACCCAGAAGATGGGGGCCGGGACCAACGTGCAGGATTTGCTGGTGGCCCTTCACGATCTGGACTGTCCCTGGAGGCCCGGAGATGTAGGACGGATTTTGCGGACATTCAAAATAAAAAAGAATGTGGAGGTAACAGACAATGGCAAAATCATTATTTGAGGAACTGGGCGGCAAATACGAAAGGCAAGGTGATTATCTAATTCCATGTATATCTTTACCCGCCGAAAAAGAACAGCCGATAGGCACATGGGGACAGCGGCATCTGGACTATCTGAAGAAGTACCGAAAGGTTACATACACCAATCTTCTCACAAGCGGCAGGCTAAACGCCTACCTTGCCGACATTGACAGGCAGGCGCAGGAACGCTTTGAAAGGCTCATAGAGGGCATGAAACAGGCACAGGGCATAACGGAACGCCTAAAGGAAGAAAACGCCTTAGAATGGACAGGGCGGCTCAATAACATAAGGGCGTGTGCAAGAGAAATTGTGAACGAGGAAATTATCTTTGCATAGGGTAGGTAAGGTGGCAGAGTGTAAAACTCTGTCGCTTTTCTTTTCGGGAAGTTTCGATTAAAGTTCGTATTTGCCAGAAGGAGTTTTGACATGATAAAATGTGAATAGCTATATCATTATAGTTCACATGAAAATAAATAGAGGAATGCGACATGCTTGTTGTCACATTCCTAATGTTATAACTAATAATGAAGGAGGAAAGAAATATGCCATTTACTGAAATATGTATTTATCAAGTCAAACCGCAAAAGGTAGAGGAATTTGAAGCTCTAATGCATGAAGCCAAAAGCCTTTTGGAAAAACAGGAGGGATTGCTTCTGCTTCGGTTCGCCAAAAGAGGGTATCGCATAGACATGGAGCAAATTAAGGAGGGACTTCCACCTCTTAAAATCAACCGTATTGTAAAAAGTGTTAAGTATATGCTTTACTGGGAATTTGATACGAAAGAAAGCTATGGAGCAGCACAAAAAAATCTTTATGACAGCTATTGGAAGTCTATTGAAAAATGTTTAATAGTTCCGCACGACAAATATTTAGGAGAGGGAGTGTTTTAATGGATTTCGCATATTGTGGATTAAATTGTAATGAATGTCCTGTTTATTTGGCTACTATCAGCAAAAATACAGATGAACAAACCAAATTGGCAAATGAATATTCAACCGATACTGTAAAATTCTCAAAAGAAGATATGTATTGTTTGGGATGCCATTCTGATACGGTGTCACAAAAGATGTGCGGTGATTGTGATATAAGGCTATGCGGCGTTAAGAAACCTTATGGAAGTTGTGCCGAGTGTGACAAATTTCCATGTTCTATACTGAAAGAAAATTTAGGTGATAATTCAGAAAATTTGAATCATTTAAAACAGCTTGCCATTAAACACAAAAAGGCAGAGTGATAATATGCAGATAGACAGACTTATTCAAATTGTGTTTCTCTTGTTAAGGCATGAGAATATAACTGCGAAGCAACTGGCAAAGGAACTTTGTGTTTCCACCCGCACGATATATAGGGACATCAATATACTTTCGATTGCGGGCATACCGATTACATCACAAAAGGGATATGGCGGAGGATTGTCGTTATTACAAGGCTTTTCGCTGGATAAATCTTATTTTACGCAGGAAGAACAAAAGAATATTATACAGGCGTTGCAGATTCTAAAGTCGTCAAATTATCCTAACGCTGATAAATCATTAAACAAGATTGCTGGATTGTTTAGCCATAATTTACAGTCCGAATGGTTGGAGATTGATTTTTCCTATTGGGGCAGTCCAGAAAAGGAACGGAACAATATTACGGTTTTAGAACGTGCGATAATCAATAAGTATGTGATTACGTTCACTTATTTTAATGCAGAATTGACAATCACCAATCAGATTGTCGAGCCGTTGAAATTAGTTTTTAAATCTCACGCATGGTATCTTGTTGCCTATTCAAAGAACAAAAATGATATTCGCACTTTTAAGATGTCCCGCATAAGGGAGCTTCAAATAACAGACCAGTTATTTGAACGTGAATTACCAGAGGATTTTTCTATTACCCCTGCCTACAAGGAAGAATACAATACACCCGTATTCGTATTACATTTTTCGGAAAAGATAGCGTATAAAGTTTATGATGAATTTCAAGAGAAATATATTAAAAAATTAGACGATGGAACATTGGAAGTGACTTTTAGATACCAGTTTAGTGATTGGACTTTCCTATATCTGCTTTCTTTTGGGGAATATGTTGAAATTATTGAACCTATTGAAGCAAGAAATATTCTAAAGGAAAAGGCTAAAAGAATATCTGCCATGTACTAACAATGGCGGGAAAGTAGAGGTTTGCCGTAATTTAAAGGATTATAAATAGCAATTATAGGAGTGCATATGAAAGAAAAGTGGATACACTGTCCTGTTTGTGGTAACAAAACCCGTGACAGAATTAGAGAGGATACGGTTTTAAAAAATTATCCTCTCTACTGTCCAAAATGCAAGCAGGAAACATTGATTGAAGTAAAGAATTTGCAGATAACAGTCATCACAGAGCCAGACGCATAAGACGCAGAGCCGATGAACAAGTGAGCAATCACAGTTTATCGGCTCTGTTTCTGTCTATAAGGTTTTAAGGCGAACGCCCACCATATAAAAAAACGGCGTGTGGTGGGCGGTATTGCTATGCCCGAAAAGACTTAACAGACACTCTCCAGACCTGTTTTAAAGTTTGGAGGGATTTTTTTATGTCCTTTTTTCGGGCAGTAATTCATCTGCTCATGCAATGCAGAGTTAATCCATACATAGCATATCGAGGAATGGCAGAAAGCCAGTTAAAAAAATCCCTGCCTATGCAACGCTACTTCTCGCCATGAAACCAGAAGTAGAATCTCCACTTAACAGAATATGTATTTCCTATAACCGTAGAGGTCACAGAACCTTTGCGGTTTTTCTTTTGTCGTTTTTTATCAAATTATGCCGCAGGGCTGTATCTGGTATTCATTGCCGCTCCCCGCCCCCCCATCTGGATTTTAGCATTTCAAAAATTCAGATGGGAGGTACTTATGGTGAAGTATGCACCAAGAAAAGTATATATCAAAGAGAATAGCGGCTATGTGGAGCTGTCCTATCGGGATTTCTGCCGCCGCAGGCAAGCCGACCAGAGTTACATGGACAAGCTGTTTATCCCCGTGCAGGGCTGTCTGATTGAAGTTGTGCGGGAACAGTACGCAGATTTCTACAAGGAGAAAGAGCGGTGGCGTTATCTGAAAAAACTGGACACGAACCACAAGCTGCTCTCATTGGAGGGATTTACAGACAGCGAGGGGAATGTACTTGACTTCGTTGTTGATGAAGCGGTGGATGTTGCGGAAACCGTTGTCCATGCAGTGATGGTGGACAGGCTGAAAGCCGCCCTGCCTTTATTGTCAGGCAGTGAGCAGGCATTGATAAACGCAATCTTCTTTGAGGGACTTTCCGAGAGGGAAGTCGGGCTGCGGTTGGGCGTGACACAGAGCGTTGTGAACAAGCGCAAAGCCAAAATCCTTGCGAAGCTGAGAAAGATAATCGAAAACAAAATTTAAGGCGTTCAGCCCCCTTGTTTTTTCCTTTGGGAAAATGAGGGGGCTTTTTCTGCCCTCTCAATCAATTTCGATTGGAGGAAATAAGATGGCATACAACCACGGACGGGAGGACAGGAAATGGCGTATCTGGAAAGAAGCGGAAGAAAAGATTTTGCGTGAGTGCGGAGTTGACGAAGCGGTCATTGAGCAAATCCGCACAGACGACAGGGCAGATTTTAATTCCAACAGGCGGTTTTACCGATGGGCGAGCGACTTCGGCGAATACCTTGAGGGCATGGCAGACAGGGAGAAGCAGACGGAGGTAAAGTCTGTTGCTGAATTACTGGACGAGATTGAGAACGAAACTCTGTACCTTGCCTTAATCACGGTGGACAGGCGCACGTTACAAATCGTCCTGCTGAAAATGCAGGGCTATTCCACAAAGGAGATTGCCCCGCTTGTGCATTTAACGGCAGGGGCTATTTATGCGAGGTTAAACCATCTGCGGAAGAAGCTGCGGAAAATTTTATAAGCGGCTAATATATCCTGCTTTCCTATGGGCTATCGGGTGGGGAGGGAAAAACTCTCCCCTACTTTTTAGCAGGAGGAAAGAAAATGGCATACGGGGCAAAGACATACACGCTTCGGGAGGAATCCACGGAAAGCGGCACAAGGTATTCCATCAGCTTTAAGGACGGGCAGGGGGAACACCACGAACTGGAAGTATCAGAACAGCTATTCTTTGAATTTCGGCAGATGGAGCGCAGGAACAGAAATCTTCAGCAATGGAACCAGCGGCACAGGGAGTTTAACGAGGTATGGGACGAAACGCTTTACAGACGTGCATTAAGAGTGCCTAAAACGCTTGATGAAAGAATGATTGAAAAAGAAAGAAATGAAATGTTCTATAAGGCGGTTGCCCGACTGCCAGAGATACAAAGGCGGCGTTTCCTGCTCTACTACGAGTATGATTTCAACTTTTATCAAATCGGCGAAATGGAACATTGCACCGCTTCCGCTGTCCAGAAGTCTGTTTCGGTTGCAAGGGAGAAAGTTAAGGCGGAAATGAGAAAGTATCTCCAATCTTGACGATTACTGCCCGAAAAAGAAATTCATTTTTTATCGGCGTGGGGATGGCGGCATTACATACTCTCACTTCTTTTTGTGGGAGTAAATCTATTTTAAGGAGGTCACATCTATGTGCAACAAAACCAAAGACACCGCCCGAAAGGAGGACAGCCATGCAGAAGTTACAGACGGTCAACGCCGACACGCTCCTCTATGAGCCGCTTGAAAAACCGTCCTTTGTGGTGGACGGTCTGATACCCACGGGCTTAACCCTGTTCTGCGGCTCACAGAAAATCGGCAAGAGCTGGCTCATGTTAAAGCTCTGCCTATGCGTGTCGCAGGGAATCCCCTTGTGGGAGATGCCGACACAGGAGGGCGATGTGCTTTACCTCTGTCTTGAGGACACGTTTTGCCGCATTCAAGACAGGCTGTTCCGTTTGACGGATGAAGCGAGCGGGCGGCTTCACTTCGCCGTGGCGAGCGATAAGCTGTCAGACGGTCTTATCGTGCAGTTGGAAGATTATTTGAAAGAATACCCCGACAGCAGGCTTATTGTGATTGACACCTTGCAGAAAGTCCGCACCGCATCCAAAGACAACGCCTATGCAAGTGATTACGGGGACATCTCCCTTATCAAAGACTTTGCCGACAGACATTCTCTGGCTGTCATTGTCGTACACCACATCCGAAAGCAGAATGACAGCGATGTGTTCAATAAGGTGTCTGGCACGACAGGCTTGACGGGGAGTGCGGACGCAACCTTTGTCCTGCAACAGGAAAGCCGTGCGTCCAACGCCGCCAAGCTGTATGTGACGGGCAGGGACACGCCCTATCAGGAGTTTACGCTCCGTTTCCATGATTGCAGTTGGGAGCTTGTGGAGCGTAAAGAGCAGGAACAGCTTGCCAAAGAAGCGATACCAGATATTCTTTTTCGGTTAGTGGATTTCATGCAGTGCAGGGAGGAATGGACTGGCACAGCCACCGAGTTACTGGACGCTCTGGGGGAAACAGGGACAGCGGCGAATGTCTTGACAAAGTGGATGAACGAGTACCGCCTTGATTTTCTCCTTGAGAACCATATCCGCTATGATTTCAGCCGCAGGAGCAGCGGGCGGATGATTTCCCTTGCAAGGCAGGAAAATGTGGAGGGTGACGGTCATGACGATGATGACGGTGTTTTTGGGATACCCCCGCCGCTGTCACCCTTACGGGAGAACACCCCGTAAACGCAAAATGCAGGCGTGGGCATTACTCGCCCTTTTCGGCTCGTAAAGCCACCCCTGCGGTCAGAAAAATCTACCGATTTTTCCGACTGCGTTTACAGGGTGTAACACACTACACTTTGCCCTGCAAAGTCGTGTGCCAGACGTTCCCTCTGGACTCCCTTATGGCAGGGCTTTGCCCTGCTTATCCTGCGCTTTCCGCTTCGGATAAAAGAATGTCGGCGTGACGGTTACGGCTCTTATGAGGGGGTATCCCAAAAACACCGTCATAACCGTCATGACCGTCACGCACCAAAGACAGGAAGCGACAGTTACCCGCCGAAGAAAGGAAGATGAATTATGCCTTATGCAATCCTGCGTTTCCAGAAACGCAAGGCAGGCGGCGTTGCGGCTTGCGAACGCCACAACGAGCGGAAGAAAGAAGCTTATAAAAGCAACCCAGACATTGACGTGGGACGCTCCAAAGACAATTACCATCTTGTGAATCCGCCCCGCTACACCTATAAGAAAGAGATAAACCAAATGGTAAAAGAAGCAGGCTGTAAGGTAAGAAAAGACAGCGTGATGATGGTGGAAACGCTCATCACAGCTTCGCCCGAATTTATGAACCAGTTACCGCCCGAAGAACAAAAAGAGTATTTCCAGACGGCTCTTGACTTTGTTTCGGAGCGTGTGGGAAAGAGGAATATCCTCTCCGCAGTTGTCCATATGGACGAGAGGACGCCCCATATGCACCTATGCTTTGTGCCGCTTACGCCAGACAACAAGCTGTCAGCGAAGTCTATCTTAGGCAACCAGAAATCCCTATCCGAGTGGCAGACCGCCTACCATGAGCGGATGTCCGCACGGTGGAACGAGTTGGAAAGAGGTCAGTCCTCAATGGAAACGAAGCGGAAACACATCCCAACATGGCTCTACAAGTTGGGCGGCAGATTGGATAAACAGTATGCGGAAATCGTGTCTGCCCTTTCCGACATCAACGCTTTTAACGCAGGGAAGAAGCGTGACAAGGCTTTGGAACTGATTGCAGTATGGCTCCCAGACGTGGAGAAATTCTCTAAGGAAATCGGCAAACAGCAGGCGTATATCGACAGCTTGAAAGAGAGAATCGGGCAGGAATCCGATTATGCGGGGCGTATGCGTGATGAAAAGTACGAGCAGGAACTAAAGGTACAGAAAGCCAACCAGAGGATATTTGAGTTGCAGAAAACCAATCAGCAGATGGAACGGTTATTGAAAAAAATACCGCCAGAAGTATTAGAGGAATTGCAGAAAAGCAATCGGAACAGAGCGAAAGAAAGGTAGGAATGTGAATGAAGAAACAGGATTTTAAGGTATTAAAGACCGCAGATTTATATCCGTTTCCCGACAACCCATTTCATGTGGTGGAGGACGAAATGCTGTCAGAATTAGCAGAGAGTATCAAAGAGTTTGGAATCGTAACGCCGATAATCACACGCCCGAAAGAGGATGGGAACGGCTATGAAATCATTGCGGGACAGCGGCGTGTCCGTGCTTCGGAGCTTGCAGGGATAAACACAATCCCCGCTTTTGTCCTGCCCTTAGACCGTGACCGAGCTATCATCACCCTTGTTGACAGCAATTTACAGCGTGAAAATATCCTGCCGAGCGAGCGGGCGTTTGCCTACAAGATGAAATCCGAAGCCATGAAGCGGCAGGGCTTCCGCACAGATTTAACCTCGTCACAAGTTGGGACGAAGTTGCGGACGGATGATAAGGTGGCACAGGGTTTCGGCGTTGGCAGGATGACCATGCAGCGATTTATCCGCTTGACGGAGCTGATACCGCCGATTTTGCAGATGGTGGACGGGGGGAGAATCGCCCTCACGCCTGCGGTGGAGCTGTCTTTTTTGAAGAAAGACGAGCAGGAAAATTTATTCGCCACAATGGAGAGCGAGGAAGCAACGCCCTCACTCTCACAGGCACAGCGGATGAAAACCTTAAGCCAGAGCGGGCGGCTTGACATGGATATGATATTTTCCATTATGACCGAGGAAAAGGGAAACCAGAAAGAAACCGTGAAAATCGGCATGGAGAGGTTAAAGAAATACTTCCCGAAAGGCACAACGCCGAAGCAGATGGAGGACACTATCATCAAACTTTTGGAGCGTGAATTGCAGAGGAAACGGAACAGGGACAGCCGCTAATCTTCTCTTTTCGGGAGGTAAATATATAACTTTATTCAGATAAAATGCAAAAAGCCAAGACAGGAAAGGGGCAGGAAATGAAAGAAATCCAGTATGAGATGGTGAAAGAAATCGCCGTGTTGTCTATGAGCGACAGCGGCTATACAAAGGAAATCAATTTAATCTCATGGAACGGGAAAGAGCCAAAGTATGACATCCGCAGCTTTTCCCCCAACCGTGAGAAGTGCGGAAAGGGAATCACGTTGACCGCCGATGAAGCGGCGGCTCTCCTTAAAGCATTGCGGGAAGAATTGAACAGCGGGGATTGATTGTGTCTGATTGGCAGGGCAGGAGCATTTTTATATACTCTCCTGCCCTGTCTGGAAAGGAAGATTTGAGTATGGGCGAGGATAAGAAAGCGAACAAAAAGAGAAAGCGTATTGTGGCAAGACAGCCAGTGCAGATGATTGTCAGCCGTGAATATGTCGGCATACAGACCGTTGCGGAGGCGTTTATCCCGATTATCTCCGAGGACATCCGCAGGAAGATTGCCGAGAGTGACACCTTCGACAATGAGGATATATCCGCTTAGAATGTACGCAATGGAACATGAAATTTAGTAGAGCAAAGACGGAGGTTTAATAGTATGGCAGGAATCAAAGAAGAAAAGAAAGTCTATTTAGTCGGCATTTACTGCCGCCTATCGAAAGACGATGGCACGGAAAATGAAAGTGCGAGCATTGCCACACAGAAATCCATCCTCACGGATTATGTGAAAAAGCAAGGCTGGCATCTGGCAAAAACGTATGTGGACGATGGCTACTCTGGTACGAATTTCCAAAGACCGAGCTTCCAGAACATGATTAAGGACATTGAAAACGGGCTGATTAACTGCGTGATTACGAAAGATTTATCCCGTCTGGGGAGGAATTACCTTGACTGCGGGCTATATCTGGAAGTCTTTTTCCCAGAAAATAACGTGCGGTATATAGCGGTCAATGATGGAGTTGATACTTTGAATAAATCAGCGATGGACATCACCCCGTTCCGCAACATCCTAAACGAGATGTATTCTGCCGATGTATCGGTCAAGATAAAATCGGCATACCGAGCGAGGTTTCAGCAGGGGAAATTCATGGGGACGTATGCGCCCTATGGATATATCAAAGACCCTGCCGACCACAACCATCTGCTGATTGACGATAAGGTGGCGCACATTGTAAGAGAGATATTTGACCTTGCATTGGCAGGAAACGGACTTGGAAAAATCCGTAAGCACATCAACAGCCAGCACGTTTTACGCCCTGCCGCTTATGCGGCGGAGCAGGGGGCGGCAGGCTATGAGAGATACTTTGAGGACAACGAAGAAAACCGCTATATATGGAGTGAGAACAGCTTGAGGAATATTTTAAGAAGCCCTATCTATGCGGGAAACCTTGCAGGCTACAAGCGGATTGCCGCCAACATGAAAAGCAAGAAAAGACCGTCTAAGCTGCCAGAAGAATGGGAAGTGATACCCGACACCCATGAGGGCATAGTCACACAAGAAGAATTTGACACCGTACAGCAGCTTATGACGAGCCGCAGACGGGAAAAGAATAAGGGTGACTTTGAGAATATTTTTTCAGGCATTATCAAGTGTGCGGACTGCGGCTATGCTCTGCGGGCTATGAGCGCAAACAGGAGGAAACGCCCCGACATTATCGACTGCGTACAATATACCTGCAATAATTATGGCAGGTACGGCAACGTCATGTGTACCGCACACTCCATTGAAGCAAGGGATTTGTTCAACGCCGTCCTTGACGACATTAACCGCTTTGCGGATATGGCGGTGAATGACGAGCGGGCGGTGAGGGCGATTGAGAAGCGGCTCACGGAAACAGACCAGAGCAAGGCAAAGGCAATGGAGAAAGAACAAAAGAAGCTGAACAAACGCCTTGCGGAGCTTGACAGGCTGTTTTCCTCTCTCTATGAGGATAAGGTCATGGAGCGTATCACCGAGCGGAATTTTGAGATGATGTCGGGGAAATACCAGAAAGAACAGCTTGAAATCGAAACACGGTTGAGGGAAGTAACGGAAACTCTTAACGAAAGCTATGAGAAATCGCAGGGAATCCGTGACTTCCTCTCCCTTATCCGCAACTATCAAGGCTTAAAGGAACTGGACGCAACGGTGGTAAATGCGCTGATAGACAAGATACTTGTTTCGGAGCGTGAGAAGTCAGCGGACGGAACAGTTAGACAGGAAATCAAGATTTATTATAAATTCATCGGCTTTGTCGGTGAATTACATATCACACCCACAAAACGGTGGACAGCGTTGCCGCCAAAGAATTGTATGGTGTGCGGTGTTAAATACGTCCCTGGCTCTGCCATATCAAAGTATTGCCCGATATGTGCGAAAAAGGTGCAGAGGGAGAAGTCAAACGAGAGCAGACGCAGGAGCAGGGAGCAGAAAAGGATGGCATGTATTGAACTGTCCGCAAAAAATGACCGACTGATCTGGCCCAGCGAAAAGGGCGGATCGAGCGCCAGGGCAACCAGAACCCGCTGGTCCATGTTTACCGCTATGTGACCGAAGGGACCTTCGACGCATACCTCTGGCAGACGGTGGAGAACAAGCAGAAATTCATCTCCCAGATCATGACCTCAAAATCACCGGTCCGCAGCTGTGACGATGTGGACGAAACCGCCCTGTCCTTTGCGGAGATCAAGGCCCTGTGCGCCGGGGACCCCCGCATCAAGGAGCGTATGGATTTGGATGTGGAGGTATCCCGCTTAAAGCTGATGAAGGCCGACCACCAGAGCAAGCAGTACCGACTGGAAGATCAGCTGTTAAAGCATTTCCCGGAGGAGATTGAGAAACACAAAGGCTTTATCCAGGGCTTGGAAACAGATATGGAAACCCTGGCGGCGCACCCACACCCAACAGACGGATTTACCGGCATGGAAATCCGGGGCGATACGCTCACCGATAAAGAGAACGCCGGAGCCGCCCTTCTGGACGCCTGCAAGGAGGTTAAAGGCTCCGAGCCGGTGCAGGTCGGCAGCTACCGGGGATTTGCTATGTTCGTAACTTTTGATGCTTTCCAGAAGGAATATATGCTCCAACTGAAAGGCCGGATGACCCACCGTACCGCCCTGGGCGCAGACCCGCGCGGCAACCTGACCCGGATTGACAACGCGCTTTCCCAGATGCCCCAGCGGTTGGAAAGCGTCAAAGTCCAGCTGGATAACCTTTACCAGCAGCAGGCCGCCGCGAAGGAGGAAGTGGGCAAAGCCTTCCCCTATGAGGAGGAATTGCGGGTCAAGAACGCCCGTCTGGTGGAGCTGGATATGGAGCTGAACATGGACAGCAAGGGGCAGTCCCGTCCAGAAGCGGCGATTGCCAAGCGCGAAAGGCCCTCGGTGCTGGAAGGGCTGAAACGCCCCATCCCGCCCCGCAGCATGGAAAAGAAACCCAAACAACAGGAACAGGAGGCAAGATAATATGAACAGCAACGAAAAGAATACGGCCCTTTATGAGAAGATGGCCGCTGAACAGGATACCTTCCGGGATTGGCTGAAAAGCCAGTCCCCGGAGGAGGTCTTAAACCATGCCTATGAGTACACCGTCCGGGAGGACATTGTGATGGCGATGGAGGTATTGGAGCTGACAGACGCCCAGGCCCAGGCGCTGCTGGATTCCCCTTCGCCGCTGGCTGATGTGTACCGCCATTTTGAAAAGCTGGAAACCGGCTATATGGATGTGATCCGGGAAAGCATTGAGGAACGGGCGAATGAGATGCACAGGGCAAAAGAGGAACAGAGAGCCGCCCCGGTCTATCCCCACTCCGCCGCCTATGCGTCCGAGCATGGGGAGATGGCGCAGTACCGCGCCTCCCTGCAAGTCAGTCTTGCCTGCAAAGAAGCCATTGAGCAGGCCATCAGCGCCCACTATGGGGATAACCGCCTGAATACCGAGGCCGCTGTCAAAGAGGTGCTGGAACAATTCGGGCCGGAGCGTGTGCAGTACATCCTTGCCAATACGGTGCTGAAAAAGGAGCATGACGGGCGTATCTCCCGCGACAACAAAGCCTGGGCGAAAACAATCCCCATGCCGGAGGATGGCGGCGATCCCCGCCACAGCTATGCCCTGGTGGTGGATAAGGTCAACACCGGCCTGACCGACCTGTTTTTGAAGCAGGCGCGGAAAGTCCTTCAAGCCCCGGAGAAAGGCTCTGTCCTGGAAAAACTTAAACAGGAGCCGCCGGAACGCAAACACGCCGCCCCTAAGAAACGGGAACCGGAACGATGAGCGCGGCAAAGCGGAAACGGGAGGTACAGGTGAATTTCCGGGTTTCCCCGGAAGAGCTGGCTCTGATCGAGCAGAAAATGTCCCAGCTTGGAACCGTCAACCGGGAAGCCTATCTGCGGAAAATGGCCCTGGACGGTTATGTGGTAAAGCTGGATTTGCCGGAGCTGAAGGAGCTGGTGTCCCTCCTGCGCCGGAGCAGCAACAACCTGAACCAGCTGACCCGTAAAGTG
>NZ_JBQIOP010000052.1:0-28987 GCF_056822245.1 Petralouisia sp.
TGGTATGCCCGGAGCACGTTCTATTTGGCAAGGGTTAGAGGTGCTATGCGCATTGCTTGCTTATCGAAGTTATCTTATATAAATGTGGGTCAAGTTAAGATGTGGGAGAAAGGGGGAATCAACTATGTCTTGCACAGAAGCATACAAGGAACACATCCTGTATACATTCAACGGCTTTTGCAAAACCGTTATACGCTTTGCAGCTATCAACACATGGCGTGACAGGGATAAGCGGAGGCAAAGGGAAATATTTTTGAATACTCACAAACGGGAATCTTGCAGCCGCTTTGTCCTCTCTGCCGGAGAAAAAGAGGGAAATCATCTACCCAATGTCATGATGCTGGGGTCAAAAGCCCCCGAAATAGAAGTAAGCGATTCAAAACCTACCGTAGTGCATAATCTCTCTTTCCCTGCTATACTGCTTCTAAAAGAGCAGAAGGAGGAATCAGTTAGTGAATGTACATTACAGCCATGAGGAATGGAGGATGATCTTTAGCCAGCGGCTCCAAAGTGGTCTCTCTGTTCGTAAACGGCACAGCCCGGATTTGAAATTAAGGATGGTGTGTTGGAAAAGTACAGCGGCATGGATGCAGAAGCAATAATACCAACTGGTGTAACAAGTATCGGAGAGTACGCATTTGGAAGGTATAGAGGACTGACAGGCGTCACGATACCAGCTGGCGTGACAAGCATCGGAAACAGGGCATTTAGCGGCTGTTATGAGCTGCAAAACGTTAATATATCATCTGGCGTGACAAGCATCGGAGCAAATGCATTTTCTAATTGCCGCAGCTTAACAGAACTTACAATACCGGATGGAATGACGAGCATCGGAGAATACGCATTTTCTAAATGTCGTAGCTTAACGAAAATTATACTCCCGGAAAGTGTAACAAACATAGGGGATAATGCATTTGATTCAAGAAATGAAAATCTGACAATCTTTGGAAAATCAGGTTCCATTGCAGAGACCTATGCAAAAGAAAATAACATTAATTTTTCTTCCACAGGAATCGTATCACCGAAAACACTTTCTGATAAGGATGTAACTTTAAGCCAAACGTCCTACACTTATGACGGAACAGCCAAGACGCCTGATGTCACAGTAAAATATGAAAACACTCCCCTGACAAAAGATGCAGATTATACCGTCAAGTATCAGGATAACGTCAATGCAGGAACGGCAAAAGTCATTGTTACAGGAACAGGGAATTATACAGGAACAGTAACAAAAACCTTCACCATTACAGAAGCGGACAAACCGGAACCCATCGTAAAAGAATTGTCCAAATGCACAATTACCATAAGCAAAACTGCCTACACTTATGACGGAACAGCCAAGGAACCGGCGGTCACCGTGAAAGACGGAGCCACTGTTTTAAAAGCAGGGACAGATTACACAGTCGCTTATCAGGATAACAAGAATGCAGGGACAGCAAAAGCAGTCCTCACAGGAAAAGGAAATTATAAAGGAACCGTAACGAAAACGTTCACAATCACAGTAAAGAAAAACACATCTCATAAAGCTGGGGCATACCAATACAAAGTTACCGGGGCATCCACAGTGTCAGTGACAGGATTGACGGACAAGAAAGCTACAAAAGTGAAAGTTCCAAAAACAGTGAAAATAGGGGGAAAGAGCTTCAAGGTAACTGCCATTGGCAACAATGCTTTTAAGAAGAATAAAAAGATAACAAGCGTTGAGATTGGAAATAATGTAAAGACAATTGGAACATCTGCTTTTGAAGGATGCACAAAGCTTAACAAGGCATCGATTGGGACAGGCGTTACACAGATTGGAAGCAGCGCTTTTAAAAACTGTAAAAAACTGGGAACCATAACCGTTAAATCCACAAAACTGAATAAAGTCGGGAAAAACGCTTTGCGGGGAATCAAATCCACAGCGAAGGTAAAAGTCCCGGCAAAGAAATTATCTTCCTATAAAAAACTGTTCAAAAATAAAGGACAGGGGAAAAATGTGAAGATTGTAAAATAACAAAATAACGTTCCCATAGCATCATAAAAACGCTTATACATAAAAAGTGAAAATTAGAAGGGACTGTCGGAAAATAAAATTTATACACAATATATAGTTGTAAGTTCTCAGAAGTCGCAGCTATATATTGTGAAAAATTGCTGTTTTCCGACAGCCCTTTTTATATGAAAGGAAGCAATTTATCGGTCTCAATAAAATAAATTGCGAGGTAGAACTATGAAAAGTAAACATTACCAGGATACTGCTTATTTGGATATATTACGTTGGATATCTATTAGCGCTGTTGTAATGCTGCATGTTGTTTCCGGGGTTGTGGATATCATACCGGAGCAAATGACGGCAGAACAGCAGAATATCTATGAGATGATAAAAAATATGATGACAGTCGGCGTTCCTGTATTTCTAATGATTTCTGGTTCTTTATTACTGAATCCGGAAAAAGAGATAGGAATAGAAAAAATTCTAAAGAGATATGTTTCAAGAATTCTTCTGGCGTTATTTTTGTTTGGTGTTCCATATGCAGCCATGGAGTTAATTGCGCAGGAAGGCAGTTTTTCATGGATGATGGTGATACGGGGTTTTTTCTTGACACTTTCAGGAAATACATGGGCAAGCATGTGGTATCTGTATGAGCTTGTGGGGATTTATCTGCTTACACCTTTTATAAAGCTCGCCGTGAATTATGCGGGAAAAGAGCGTTTTGTGGAATATGGTTTGATTCTGGGTTTCCTTTTCAGTATTCTGTTCCCATTTATAGAGCAGGCGTTTGGTATACATATAGGCATTGTTTATCAGCTGTCAGGCGTTTATTTGTTTTATTATGTGTTAGGGCATTATTTGCATCAGCATGGTACATTTAACTGGAGATGGTGCGCCGGCCTGCTTGCAGTTCTGGAATGCATGATAATTTTGAACCGAATAATGGGACTGGGTATGGAAGTCCAATACAATTCACCGATTACTGCGGCTGTTTCAGTATCCTTATTCTTAACATTCAGGAATTTGGAAAAAGGAAACTCCGGCCTTTCGGCAAAAAGAAATGTATGTTTTGGAATTTATCTTGTACATACATTCTTTCTAAATGTTTTCTATAAATT
Organism: Petralouisia sp.; assembly: GCF_056822245.1. NCBI lineage: Bacteria > Bacillati > Bacillota > Clostridia > Lachnospirales > Lachnospiraceae > Petralouisia > Petralouisia sp. The sequence continues at coordinate 3,094 of NZ_JBQIOP010000052.1, forward strand.
ATTCCATATTACACCGCTGAAAGTTGGATATAGCGGGATTATTTTATTTTGGATACTTGTATTCGGACTTTCTTTTGCAGCATCGGAGATTATGCAAAAGATTCCGGTACTGAGAAAATATGTTGTATAGCAGGCATGACCATTGGTTAATTGGAACAAAACCACCCTTACTCGCCAGAGTATCAGGGTGGTTTTGCTATGAAAGCCCCTGCCTTCCATAGCATGGATGGCCATGCGGCCCGCTAGACGGCACGCTGAGCATGATGGAGGTTTGTTGTGAAAGCCCCTGCCTTCCATAGTATGGATGGCCATGCGGCCCGCCGAACGGCACGCTGAGCATGATGGAGGTTTGCTGTGAAAGCCCCTGCCTTCCATAGCATGGATGGCCATGCGGCCCGCCGAACGGCACGCTGAGCATGATGGGGGTACTATGTAAAATTATTAAAATTCCAGAGGAATCCTCTCGGGCCTGATACGAAGATAAGCGCATACCCGCAGCAAATCGTCAGAATCCAGGGGGTTCTCTGTCTCGGCAGAAAGCTCCTCCGGGGAAATTTCCAAAACTTCTGTAACAATTCCTTCCAGAATATTGTGTTCTTTCATCCAGTTTGATAACCATTTCTTCGCGCAGTTCCCCATATTTACCTCCCGTTCCTCTCATTTATGAAGTGTGTGTTCTATTATATTCTCTTTTTCAGAGAATATCAAGTTTTATTTTTGCTGATTTCCGAGAATTAATGCCAATTTATTGACGCTTATTTTTGGGTAGTCTATGATTAGGAAAGAGGTGAAAGCATGAAAAATCCAAATATTGCCAAAGTTTTAAAGGCATACCGAAAATTAAACCATTTTTCCATAAATGATCTTGTAATGAAATTAGAGGATTACAAACTGCCTGTCGCCCCTAAAACGATTTACGGTTGGGAAAGCGGCCAGACACAGCCGGACGCAGACACTTTGCTGGTTCTTTGCAAAATATATAATATCGAAAATATTCTGGGCACTTTTGGTTACAGCGATTCCTGGGACGACTTTTTTCTCACCGAGGAAGAGCGTTCACTGGTGCTGCATTATCGGAAAACGCCGGACATGAAGCCTGCCGTCAGAAAACTTTTAGATATGGAATAACATACGTTTCTTCTGAAGCTTTACAAAACCACAACCGTTCGTCAGAAAACTTTTAGACATGGAATAACATATGTTTCTTCTAAAGCTTCACAGCATCGCAGCATTTTCCCTATACCCAAAGGGGCTGCCGGGACTTATTCACCGGCAGCCGCTTTTTGTCTTATAAATATTCCTTTTTCATACAGGTTACAAACATCAGCAAACGCCCTGGGCTATCATAGCCTCTGCCACTTTTTCAAATCCGGCAATATTAGCTCCTGCCACATAATCGCCTTCTTTTCCGTAACGTTTTGCAGCGTCGTCCAGATTGTGGAAAATATTTACCATAATTCCCTGAAGTTTGCTGTCCACCTCTTCAAAGGTCCAGCTGAGACGCTCGGAGTTCTGGCTCATTTCCAGTGCGGAGGTTGCTACGCCGCCTGCGTTTGCAGCTTTTCCGGGAGCAAACAGCACTTTATTCTGCTGCAGATACTCGGTTGCCTCCAAAGTAGTGGGCATGTTTGCGCCTTCTGCAACTGCAATGCATCCGTTTGCAACTAATGCTTTCGCATCCTCTAACAGCAGTTCATTCTGAGTTGCGCAGGGAAGGGCTACATCGCATTTCACCGTCCATACTCCGCGGCCTTCATGATATTCTGCACTGGGCCTTGCCGCTGCATATTCTGTCAGGCGGGCGCGTTTTACTTCTTTCACTTCTTTCAGCAATGCTACGTCAATTCCTTCCGGATCGTATACCCAGCCGGTGGAATCGCTGACGGTCACTACTTTTGCTCCCAGCTGATGCGCTTTCTGAGTTGCATAGATTGCCACGTTGCCGGAGCCGGATACGCAGACAGTCTTTCCTTTCAGATCATGACCGTTGCATTTGAGCATTTCTTCGGTCAGGTACAAAAGGCCGTATCCGGTAGCTTCTGTACGGGCCAGAGAACCGCCGTAGGAAAGGCCCTTTCCGGTTAATACCCCTTCGTAAGTACCGCGGATTTTCTTAAACTGCCCGAACATATAGCCAATTTCTCTGGCGCCTGTTCCGATATCTCCTGCCGGCACGTCTGTGTCTGCTCCGATATACTTGCAAAGCTCTGTCATAAAGCTCTGGCAGAATGCCATTACTTCACGGTCGGATTTTCCCTTGGGATCGAAATCAGAACCGCCTTTTCCGCCGCCGATGGGCAGGCCGGTCAGGGAATTCTTGAAAATCTGCTCAAATCCCAGGAATTTGATGATTCCCAGGTTTACAGAAGGATGCAGCCGCAGGCCTCCCTTGTAAGGCCCAATGCTGTTGTTAAACTGTACCCGGTATCCTGTATTTACCTGCACCTGTCCCTGATCATCCACCCATGGCACACGGAACTTGAACTGCCTGTCCGGCTCTGTTAAACGCTCCAGAAGCGCTTCTCTCCGATATAATTCCTCATTTGCTTCAATTACCGGCCGCAAAGAATTCAAAACCTCTTTTGCTGCCTGATGAAATTCTGGCTCTGCCGGGTTCTTTGCAATTACGCGTTCTAATACTTCATCTACATAGCTCATATTTTTTCTCCTTATCTGTGATCTGTTTTTGCACCCATAAGTCTGATGATTTGCCGGCAGGCTCCCGCTGTTCAAGAAGAACCGCTCGTTATCCGGCAAACAAACAGACTCAAGGGTAAGTCATCAATGTATATTTTAGTATGATTTTTTCAATTTTGCAATCTTTTTCTTTATCTCTTTACCATTTTATTGTACAAAAGGAATCTTCCGCCTCTGTATGACAAAAAATGTTTCACTTTTCACCGCTTTCATATGCCAAAATTTTCTCATATTCCTGTGCGGTTAAACCGCAGGCCGCAGCGACCTTCCCATCTATGGCATTGTAATATTCCATCCATTTTGCCGGATCTTCTTCCAACGCAATCTGGTCGGCAAGCAGAATCACCTGCTTCTGCTCCTCCTCAGGCAATACAGGAATGGGAAGCTGCTCCAGAGAGCTTCGCAGCACCTTCAGGGAATGAAATTTCCGCCGGTAGATAAACTGAGAAATCCTGGAGTTTAACACAGCCATAATATATTTTATCTGCAGCCGGCTCATCCGGGGAATCAGAATATTGCAGCTGTTCAGAGACAGTCTCTGCTGATTGTCATAGGCGAACACAAGCTGATTTCCCACAAAACGGTAAAACAATTTCTCCGGCGCACGGTAAATTTCTGTTTTGGCGCACTGTTGGAACTTCTCAGGCTCATAGGTCAGCCAGGCATTTCCCGGCCCGATTTTATATTTGAAAATATCCGCCCCCTTTAAGACCAGTTCCCCCTGTTCTCCTTTTTGTTTCTGCACCAGTTCCCGGTTGTTGCCGGTGACAATTCCCAGGGCAAATTCCGCCTGATTTTTCAGAAAAGCCATGTTCTTTTGGCTTATCAGTTTTTCCACCAGTTCATATTCCTCATCGGTCATGGAAAAATTAAAATTTTCCGCCTCCACCTTCCGGCTGACCTGGATTTCGAACTGCCTGTTTCGGTCAGACACTTTCATTCCGCAGGTATCAAGGGGGCTTTCGGTCTTTCTGATTTTCAAAATGATGGAGGGACACTGCACTCCGCCGAATACCTCTCCCAGATAATCCAGTTCTTCTATCTGAACCCGCTCCATCAGAAACTTTCTGATTTCCAGATGGGACTTTACATGAAGCACTGCCTCCGGAAGCACAAATGCCACTGCGCCGCCCACTGGAATTCTGTTTACCGCCTCTTCTAAAAACAGCTCATAGGATTCCATATGCTTTCCCTTTGCAGTGCAGAACTTCTGTTTCAGCAGCTTCCCTGCCTTCTGTTCAAACTGAAATCCCCAGGGAGGATTGCCCAGGATTAAATCGTATGCATTCCTGTCCTCTTCCAGCAAAAAATCTCCGCGCCTGATCTGGGTCCGCAGAAGAGAAACCGGCGCGTCTTTGAATTTCAGAGCCAGATTGATCCGGGCAAGCAGTATGCTGAGCGCATCAATATCCCTTCCTGCTATCTGTTCCAGAGAAATATGCTCCGGAAGCTGCAGCAGAAAGTTCCCGGTGCCGCAGCAGGGGTCCAGAATTGTCAGATTTCCCCCGTTTCTTTCCTGCAAGTCCGCCGTCATTTTTCTCACAATATGAGCCGGCGTGTAGTAGGAGCCGGCCGCCTTGCGTTCCCGCAAATTTTTCAGGGAAATGTACAATAGCCCCAGAATATCCGCATTGGGCTCTAACACATAAGCAGTTTGAAACAGTGTTTCCTGTTCTGCTGTCAAAAGAGCCGCATAAACTTCTTTTCCCTCCGGAAAAAGCTCCTGCACCAATTCCCCATACTGTCCCAGGGCAATTTCTCCTTCCAGATAGTGAGACAGAAAATATTTTTCAAAAGAAACTTTGATTCCGTAAGCCTGGCACAAAAGCTGAAGGGCGCACTCCGCCAAAACTGCCCGCAGCAGCAGCTCCGTCTGGGAAATTTCTGCCAGAACTGCCGCCGTCCGGGAAATTTTTTTCAGGTTGGGGGAGTCTTTTGGAATATAATTTCTGTCAATGGCATTTCCGGTGAGATGCTTTTTATTTCTTCTGGCCTGCAAAAATCCTGCGTCCTTCTTCTGAAGTTTTTTCAGGATTTTTTCTGTATATGTCCGGGAAAAACGGGGCTTTCCCTGCACCTCTCGGTCAGGCCGGATTTTCCCAAGCCGAATCCAGTTTCTTCCGGTGGCCTCAGAAACAGACAGCTCCCTGCAAAATTCAGATAGTGAATAGTCTTTTTGAACCGGTGATTTCCCCATGGCTTCCTCCTGCTGAACTTCCCGATATTACAGCAAACAGTCTGCGTATAATATGCAGGCCTGCCGTTTCGTTTGTATCCAAACAGAAAACCTTCGCTATAATACTCATCAATTTGGGATATTATAAGATAGAATATCATACCTTTTATTAACCTGTCAAAACGGAGGCAATTATGGACAAAAAACTGCTGCTCTACCTGATCACAGGAGTAATTTTTACCTTCCTTGCAGGAACGCTCCTTCATTTCGCCTATGAATGGTCCGGAACTAATTTCTGGGTGGGATTGTTTGCGCCAGTCAGCGAATCTACCTGGGAGCATATGAAACTGCTGTTTTTCCCTATGCTGATTTACAGTATGGTTTCCTGTATTCTCTTCCGCCGGGCGCAGGGTTCTCCGAATGAATCCCCACTGGCATACTTGAAACACAATTATCCCTGTATCTGCCTGGGAAACGCTCTGGGAATCCTTCTTGGCACAAGTTCTATTCCGGTATTCTTTTATACTTATTCCGGCATCCTGGGCTCCCATTGCCTGTTTCTGGACATTGTTCTTTTTCTCTGCAGCGTAATTTTGGGTTTTATCTGCACTTACCGGACAGCCAGAACATGCAGCGCCAGAACATATGCCGGTCTGATCTATGCCGCCCTGGCGGTTTTTGCCCTTTGCTTTTTTGTTTTTACCGTATATCCTCCGGATTTGGGAATTTTTATATTTATGTCCTGATTTCTGCGAATTTGAGGATTTTTACATTTATGTCCTGATTTCTGCGAATTTGGGGATTTTTACATTTATGTCCTGATTTCTGCGAATTTAGGGATTTTTACATTTATGTCCCGGATTGTCTACCGCAATAATAAATTGCCGTACTTCTGAATATGGCAATACTTTAAAAAGAAAAGAGGAGCTGTCATGTGTACCAGTATCGCAATGAAAACAAATGATTTCTACTTTGGACGCACTATGGATCTGGAATACAGTTTTAACGAATGCGTGGTCTTTACCCCGCGGAACTACCCAGTCTCTTTCCGAAAAGCCGGCATGATGAAGCATCACTATGCGCTGCTTGGCATGGCTTCCATCGCCGAGGGTTTTCCGCTGTATGCCGAAGCGGTCAATGAAAAGGGCCTGTGTATCGCAGGATTGAATTTTCCGGATAATGCCTACTACCCGCCGAAAGAGAAAAAAGAATGCAGCAATATTTCTCCTTTTGAGCTGATTCTCTGGCTTCTGGGACAGTGCGCCACTGCAGATGAAGCGAAAAAACTTCTCTCCACCACTCACCTGGTTCATATTCCATTCAGCGAGGAGATTCCCCTGTCACCCCTCCACTGGCATATTGCGGATTCAGAGACCTCTCTTGTACTGGAAATGACCAGAAACGGCATGGAAATTTTTGACGATCCCATGCGGGTGCTGACCAATAACCCGGGATTTCCCTTTCAAATGACCAATGCCTGCCAGTACATGAATCTGACTTCCGGCACTCCCTCCAACTGTTTCTCCACAGACGTCAGTCTGAAGCCTTTCGGGCTGGGACTGGGAAGTTTTGGCCTCCCCGGGGATTTTTCTCCTTCCTCCCGGTTCGTGAAGGCTTCCTATCTCTGTCTGAATTCTGTCTGTGAAAACGATGAATCCAACAGTGTTGCACAGTTTTTTCATTTACTGGATTCCGTATCCATGGTTCGGGGAAGCGTATTGACAGAAGAAAACAAATACGATCTCACGCTGTACTCCTGCTGCATTAACGCGGATCGGGGAATCTACTATTATAAGACTTACTCCAACAACCAACTGACGGCTGTCAACCTGAATCATGAAAACCTGAACGGCTGTCATTTAAGGAGATTTCCTCTGAGAACCAGGCAGCAGATTGCCTGGATGAATTGAACATCATGCAGCAGAGCCCGGATGAATTGAGAACCAGACAGCAGATTGCCTGGATGAATTGAACATCATGCGCGGCCGTTTCGGCATACTGAAATGCAAATTGCCGTATCCCGGCCGCCCATTGTACCGTTTTGTTTTTTATTTATAATACCGTTCTTTATTCAGAACGCCTTCCTTGAAATTCACAATTACATTTGTAGCCGCATCCCCGATTACATTCAGCGTAATGACAGCCATGCCCGGCAGGTAGTTCATGGCCAGAACCAGGGAATAACCAATCATACAGAGCTCGGAGCTCATTCCCAGACCGGACATTACCACATAAACCATGGTGGTGCCTGCCACCGGAATGGCCGGGGTGCCTACCGCCGTACAGATGGACAAAAACGCGGCGGTTGCCAGTGTCGCAGGCGTCACTTCAATTCCGGCCGCCGTTGCAATAAAAGTAATGGCTATCATATGCATTGCCGTAGTTCCGTTCATATTGATAGTCATGCCGGTAGGCAATACAAAACTGCTGATCTCCTGGGAACACCCCAGTTCTTCCGTACAGGTTTTTGTATTCAGCGGCAGGGTTGCCGCAGAAGAGTTGGTCGCCGCCGCAAACAATCCGATTTTAAATGATTTTCTGATAAAAGGTACGGGATTCAGCCCGGTGGTCAAGAAAATACCCGCCGGATAAATCGTTGCCACCAGTACCAGGCTTACTACAATTGTCGTTATAATCCAGACCAGGGTAGGCCCGATATATTCCACCCCATAAACAGACAGCGTTCTGGTAATCATACAGAAAATAGCCCAAGGCGCAATTTTGTTAATCAGGAAATTTAGAAACATCTGCACCACATCATTCAGGTTCTCAATTACTTTTTTCAAAGGCTCTGCCTTCTCTCCCATGGCAGTCATGCAAAGCCCCAGCACAATTGCAACCACTACCACAGACAGAATTGTATGATTGGTGGAAAAGGCGGCAAAAATATTGGAGGGCACTGCGTTTACTACGGTTACCAGAGGATTGTAGCCCTCCATGGTCACTGCTTCCGTGGCCAGTTCCCCCGGCAGATTTACATCAAACCATCCCATGGATTTCACAAAATATGCCCCGGCTCCCGCCAATGCAGCCGCAACCACATAAAAACAGACGTAGGTAAGAAATGTCTTTCCGGCGATCCTGCCTAACTGCTCCGGATTGGCCAGGCTGCACAGGGCGCGAACCAGAGAAGTGATGACCAGAGGCACAATCGCCATCTGAAGTCCCCGCATAAAAAGCTGTCCAATCACATAAAAAAATCCTATTCCTTCCATTCCATGAGTTGCGGTAATATCCTGGAACAGCAAAGCGTCAATCACCTTCCAGACCCCGCTGCCGCCGTTCCCATTCAGAAACTCCCTTAAAAACAGACATGCGAACCCGACAATAAAACCCCCTGCCACCGCAATCAGCATTTTCTTTACAATTGAAGATTCTTTTTTCTTATTCTCCATTCTGTTATAACCTCCCATTTCAGATTATATGTTCTGATATCTTTGTTTCAAACAAAATTTTCTTTGTTTTGATTGTCTGGCAACGGAATAAAATTTCTGAAATAAAAATTTTTTTGTTTCAAATTTTGTCTATCTTTCCTCCAATCCATCCTGTATTTTTGCCATTTATTGGTTATTTAGCACTTCTTTGATTTCCCTCATTCTAACATTCCAGGATAAAAATGTCAATTATTTTTCTTTATTTCAAAGATTTTTGGTTGTTTTTACCAAAATTTTTCTTTTGTTTTATCTACTTTTTCTTTATTTTAAAGATTTTTATTGATATAATTTTTGAAACAAAAAAGACTGCCGCAAAAGCAATCTCAGGTACGATATATAAGATCAGCTAATTTGATCTATATATTGTATCATTGATTGCTTTGCGGCAGTCTCCTGCCTGCTTTAATAAATCAGCCGGATGCCGTTTTCTTCACAATATCTGAGCCAGGTATCCCCTGGTTTTCTGTCCGTAATAATATAGTTGACGCTTTTAAGGTCGGTCAGACACACAAAGGCCGTCTGGTCAAATTTGGAATGATCCACCAGAAGAGCCACTTCCTCAGCCTGGTCTAACATCATCTTTTTGATCTCGGCCTCGCTCTCGTTGGAGTCCAGTACGCCTTTTTCAATATTCACGCTTTTACAGCTGATCAGCGCCAGACGCACATTATATTTGGTGATATTCGTCTTTGCAAGCTGCCCCTGCAGCGACAGCGATTTCTTGTTAAATTCTCCGCCCGTCGAAATAATATGAAAAGATGACTGCTGAAATTCCCGGAACACCTCGGTAGAATTAGTCACAATCGTCACGTCCCGGTTATCTGGTATCAGCTTCAGCGCCTCAACGACAGTAGTGCTGGAGTCTGCGATAATGGTATTCTTCCCCTCCAGCAGCGCGGCGGCCTTACGGGCGATGTCCTGCTTCTCCTTCAGATGTTTTGTCAGCCTCTTATAAAAATGCACATTCTCCTTCTGAACATCCGCATTCCAAATCGCACCGCCATGAATCCTGGTCACGACGCCTTCCAGCTCCAGTTTATCCAGATCCCGCCGGATTGTCTCTTCCGTAACAGAGCATTGCAGACTCAGTTCCGCCACCGAAGCTTTCTTTACATTCTGGATATGCTGTCTGATTACCATCAGTCTTTCTTTACTCGACATGCTTTCTTCCCTTCCCTCATCCTCAGTACCAGAGATTTCTTCCTCTAATAATATACCAATCTCCTTGGTATTTGCAAGGGTTTTTTCCTTTGAAAGCATATTTGTCTCCTTTGAAACCCATACCTTTGCCCAAAATACACATTGAAATGCCTTTGGAACACACAGGTACGGGCATAGGTTTTCAATTACTATTTTTCAAGCTCTTCTGCCAGCTTGCGCATATATGCCACGTCTCCCGGCTCCAGCTCTAATTCTGCTGATTTGATGTTTTCATCAATCTGGGCCACTGTGGTGGCTCCGCTTAACAGGTTGATAAATTCACCCTGAGCCAGAATCCATGCAAGGGCCAGGTTTGCCACGGTGCAGTCATATTTCTCACAGAGAGGTTTCCATGCATCCATCATATCCATGGCTTTTGACATATTCTCCGGCTGGAACCATTTCTTAGGAATCTGCGCTCCTACCGGTTTGTAATCTCTGGGAAGAGCCCCGCTTAACAGACCCATTTCCAATGGAGAGTAGGCCTGGATTGTCACATTGTTTTCCTTGCAGACCGGAAGAAGCTCCTCTTCAATTCCCCGATCCAGAATACTGTATTTTGCCTGAACGATATCCAGAGAACCATATTTTAAGTACTCTTTGATGTGGTTTACATCCACGTTGGCTGCTCCGATGGCACGGATTTTGCCCTGAGCCTTTAAGTCGTTTAACACTTCCATGGTTTCTGAGATTGGAGTGAAACAGGGCTCCACTGCCTGCCAGTGCGTCATGTAAACATCAATATAATCTGTGCCAAGCCGTTCTAAGCTCTGGTCAATCTCTTCCAGGATAGATTCTTTGGAAAGGTTTTTGTAAAGCTGTGTATCGCCCACTTTGTTGAACAGACTTCCTTTTCTGTCATTCCAGATAATGCCGCATTTTGTGATAATCACCACATCTTCCCGGTTCATTCCCTCTAATGCTTTTCCCACAATCTTTTCGCTGTTTCCAAAATTGTATCCCGGAGCGGTGTCGATCAGGTTCACGCCCAGTTTGGGGCATTGCCGGATCAGGTCAACCACTACTTTCAGATCGTGATCCCCGCCCCAGGCCGGGCCCCCGCCGATGGACCAGGTTCCAAGTCCCATTCTTGAAATATCCGTACCTGTACTTCCAAGCTTCATTTTTTTCATAATTATCTGTTATCCTTTCTGCTGTTCATAATACTCTTTCAGCCGTTCCTCCACCTGGGCCCGGTTCTGCACTCCTGTTGTGGCGCCGATGCTCTGTACGCTGATGGAAGCCGTAACGTTGGCAAATTCCGCACATTCCTTCAGCGTTTTTCCTTCCAGAATCGCTGTGATAAAGCCCGATGCGAAATTATCCCCTGCGCCGATGGTGTCAATGGCAGTGATTCCCTGCATGGCCGGAACCTCCATCACGGTTTTGTCCTGGCTCTTGATGTAGCAGCCTTTCTTTCCGGTCTTAATTACCACATGCCCAATCCCGCAGTCCAGAAACTTATCCGCAATCTTTTCCAGTTCTTCTTCTCCTGTCATAAGACACGCTTCGTCATAATTGGGAAAAAAATAATCCACATAACCCAACGCTTCCCTGATATCTTCCAGTGTCTCTCCCAATCTGGCCTTAATCATGTCCGCACAGATAATCATATCCTGCTTCTTTGCTTCCTGAAAAATCCGTACCAACGCTTTGCAGTCCAGAAGGGGATTATTGAAAATACTTGCCAGTGACAAAAGCCTTGCTTCCCCCAACCGGGAAAGCTCCACATCTCCAATAGTCATCTTCCATAAACTGCCGTTGCGGTTTGTCACAAACGTCCGCTCGCCGTCAGCCGTTACCAGGCCCACATTGATGGAAGTGTCGATTCCTTCCCTGATCTTGACGCCGGAATAGTCAATGCCGTTCTTTTCACAATGTTCCATGATAAAATTCCCCACTGCATCCCGGCCTACCATGCTCATCAGCCCAATCTTGTGCCCCAGCCGCGACAGAATCGTGGCTTCGTTGATGGCGTCTCCGCCGATGGTCATGGAAATCTGCTGCAGCGGAAACGACTCGACCTCGAACATATCCCGATTTACCGGCTGCAGCGGAATATCCACAATTGCAGCGCCCACACAGACTGCGTCTAATTTTTTCTCCACAATTATTCCGCCTTTCCGTCATCTCCGAATAAAACAATTTTCTCCAGGGCCCGCTGTTTTACAGCCAGTCTTACTGCTCTTTCCACCTCCAGAAACGGCTTATCAACATTTGCCCCGATTGCAGTCATGGCAGCCTGGCACAATTCGGTATGGATATTGATTTTGGCAATTCCAAGAGAAATTGCTTTCTTAATATCTTCATCGCCGATTCCGGAAGCTCCGTGCAGCACCAGAGGTACGGATACTGCGTCTCTTACTTTCTCCACCACTTCAAAGTTCAGCTTCGGCTCGGAGGTGTATACGCCGTGCTGATTTCCGATGGCAACCGCCAGAGAATCGCAGCCGGTGCGCGCTACAAATTCCGCCGCCTGGGACGGGTCTGTGTACTGATAGCTTGCAAGAGCTTCTTCGTAGACAGTCTCATTGCCCACATGGCCCAGTTCTGCCTCCACCGGTATTCCCAGAGGATGGAAATAATCTACCACTTCTTTGGTGAGGCGGATATTTTCTTCAAATTCATATGCGGACGCATCCCGCATCACAGAATTCATTCCATGTACATATGCATTCTGCACAATTTCCATGCTGCGGCCGTGATCCCAGTGGGTGATGACTGGAACAGTAGCTTTCTTTGCCATGGAAACCATCATATGGCAGAAATCTTCAAAAGAAGTGTTTCCCACAAATCCGGTTCCGAAGGAAATAATCACCGGAGCCTTGGCCTCTTCTGCGGCGTCCATGACGCCCATCAGCATTTCTGCGTTCCATACATTAAAATGAGGGATTGCAAATTTTCCTTCTTTTGCCTTGTTTTCCCAATATCTGATATCTGCTAACATTTGTTTTCCTCCCTGAATCTATTTTCGTTTCCCTTAGTCTGCTTCTTCAATTTTAATTACGCCTTTGATAATGTCCTTCTTGCAGTTGACCGATTCCTCGAACGCCCTCTGCACATCCTGATAATCATAAATATGAGTCACCATGGATTTCACGTCAAATTTTCCGGATGCAATGGCGTCAATGGTCATCGGATAATTATTTGCATAACGGAATACCGTCTGAATCTGCACTTCCCGGTTGATTTTCAGAAAATCAATGGGCACCTCGCCCGGGATGGTTCCCACAATCATAATCTTTCCGCCTCTTGCCACAATCTGAGGCGCCTGCTTTGCAGTAATCTGTGAGCCTGCTGTTTCAAATACGATGTCTGCTCCAAGCTCTCCCACCAGTTCTTTGCATCTGCTGACGGTATCTTCTTCCATTCCGTTGATCACTTCAGATGCGCCCAGCTGTTTTGCCATTTCCAGACGTTTCGACATTACGTCTACCACCACAATGTCTGTTGCGCCCAGGCTCTTGCAGCCCTGCAGGGTCATCAGGCCGATACAGCCTGCGCCCAGAATCACAATCTTTTTGCCCAGTCTTGCGCCGCCTTTTAGGGCCGCATGCATTCCTACTGCCGCAGGCTCCACCAGGGCGCCCTCCATCGTACTCATGTTTTCCGGAAGTTTGTAGGTAAAGTTCTCCGGATGACAGAGATAATTGGTCAATGCGCCTCTGTAGTTAGGCTGTGTAGCCATAAAGTCCACATCCGGGCAGATATTGTAATGTCCCTCCAGGCAGTATTTGCATTTACCGCAGGGTACGCCCGGTTCAATGTTCACCCGATCACCGGGTTTGAATTTTGTCACCTTGCTTCCCACCTGCACTACGGTTCCGGCGCATTCATGGCCCAATCCAATCTTCTGGTTGGGATCTTTGGGCGGGATAAAGGGGCCTGACTCAAATCCATGCACATCAGAACCGCAGATTCCCACATACTCCACCTTCAGCATAATCTCATCATCCTTCGGCGCCGGCACAGGCGCGTCTTTGATTTCCATTGTTCCGGGAACTACCAGAATTGCCTCTGTATTTTTCATATGGTTTGTCTCCTTTCTGCAAGCTGCAGTCCATTTATTCTACGTTACCGATATCCTCCACAGATTCTCCTCTTGTCTCAACACCGAAAATAAATACACACACTGCAATAATCACCGCTACAATTGTAATCAGTACAAACACTCCGCCGCTTCCCATGGAGCTTGCAACATAAGTTACAAGGAAGGGGAAAAATATGTTGCTGACACGGCCCACTGCATTGCAGAATCCGGAACCGGAGAGTTTTGCGGAGGTAGGCCACATTTCCGGCACATATACTGCAGATGCGTAGCATACATACATGTAAATTACCGTATTCAGGAAGAAGGTGGAAACGATCAGCGGGGTCATCTGCGTCTGCTGTCCTGTAATAATTCCCAGAACTGCCATGCCTGCCAGCAGTCCCACACCCATCACGCGTCTTGGAATCTTATCCATAATCAAAGATGCGATAAAAATTCCGAAGGGAGCGCCGAACAGTCCGAACATGGTCATAAACTGTGAGGAGGAAGTATCATATCCCAGTGCTCTTAACAGGGAGGGCATCCAGTTCATCAAGGTATACTGAATGGTATTCATGCCGATCAGTACCAGAGAGCCTACAATGGTTCTCTTTAAAAGCTTACCGCGAAACAGGGCGGAATAGGGGAGCTGTTTTACGTCCTTGGGCGCTTCTGTTACCGGAGGCAGCGGTTTGCCTGTGGAAGCCTCAATTTCCTTTTCAATTTTTGTCATAATCTCATCGGCTTCCTCTGTCCTTCCCTGAGCCTCCAGCCATCTGGGCGACTCCGGAAATTTCTTTGCAATCAGCAAAGACGCAAGGATGGACAGGATAGAGGGAATCATGTACTGGACTCTCCAGTTCATATTGTAGCTGATTCCTGTCAGGGCTATCACAAATGCAATTCCGTTGCAGACCGGATGGGCCCAGTTCCCGATGAAGGAGTTCCGGCTTGACCATACGCCGCGGTTTCTGCCGGGAACATATTCTGTAAATCCTGCAAACAATACTACAAGAAGCGCGCCCAGGCCGAAGCCCTGCACCAGTCTGAATACATAGAGTATTCCGATGTTAGGTGAAACCGCGCCGCCAACCATGGCGATAATATGTATCATTTCATACAAAAGAATACTTTTCTTACGTCCGATTTTATCACCGATAGGCCCGCCTACCAGTGCGCCGAACAGCTGTCCCGCCGTATAAGTAGTGCCCCACATTGCCAGAAGGGCGCTGCCTTCCTCCAGCCAGTGCAGCTCATTCAGAAGGATGTTCTGTACCGCGCCGCCGATTCCGTTTGACCAGCAAACTAAAAGGGCGAAGGCAGATACCAGCCACATCTTAATATGCCAGCCTGAATTCGGAAGCCGGTCAAGCCTTGCACCGATATTCACGCTTTTCGTTGCATTAGATGCCATAATATTTTCCTCTCTTTTCTCATTCTTTTTCACTCTTTATTAAAATCAGTCCTCGAAGTCATAGTGGAAAATGACTTTAATCGCCTCTTTGTTTGCCATCAGTTCAAATCCTTTTTCCCACTCAGAAAGACCGAGTCTGTGTGTAATCATAGGCTGAACTTTAATCTGTCCGGACTCTAACAGGCGGATTGCGTTTCTCCAGGAGGTGGAATCGTACGCCATATGTCCGATGATGCTCTTATTCCAGGATGTAATGTCATTGATGGAGAATTCCAGAGGCTTAAATCCCATTCCCACGCGAACCACTTCTCCGTTTGGACGAAGCATTTCAATGGCCTGCTGCAAAGCAATGTTGGCGCCGGAGCATTCCACAACCAGTCCCAGGTTATCTCTTCCGCAGATTTCCGTACATCTGGCAACAACATCTTCTTTCGAACCATTTACCACATGGGTGGCGCCCAGTTCTTTTGCCACGGCGAAACGAACCTTGGTGTCCTCTTCCAGTCCCACCATTACGATGTTCACAGCTCCCATAATTCTGGCAACCTGTACGGCAAACAGTCCCAACGGGCCGGTTCCGAATACCACAACGTCCTGTCCGGGCAGAAGATGCGCCTGCTGCGCAATGGCTTTGTAGGAGTTGCAGATTGGGTCAAGCACAGCCGCTTCTTCGTATTCCACATGTTCCGGAATCTCCCAGATGGCATGTTTGTGAATTCTCAGGATTTCACCGGGAACCTTGCAGTATTTGGAAAATCCACCGCCCCAGGTATTGTTGTCCAGTCCCAGGTTTACTTTATGTTCGCAGCAGAGGAAATCTCCCTGTTCGCAGGACGGGCATACGCCGCATACATGGGCGCTGTTATCCGATACCACCCGCTGTCCTACTTTCCAGTCCTTCACCAGTTCCCCCACTTTTACAATCTCTCCGGCAAATTCATGTCCCCGGATGGAATTAAATTCATCAGAGCCATTGTCCACTTTGTAGTGCTTCATATCCGCTCCGCAGATTGCCGCTGCTTTAATCTCAATAATAATATCTTCCGGGCCACATTCAGGCTCTGGTACTTCGATCATCCGATATCCGCCAAACGCTTTTCCATATCTTGCTAATGCTTTCATGTTCTTCTCCTTTTTTAATGAATGTATCATGCCTCTTGGTTTCTTGCATCTTGCTGCTCCCGGCCGGAAACGCTGTCCTTTGATGTAATTACAGTCTACTTCAAATCTTTATTTTTGTCAATTTATTTTCTGTGTTTTAAAGATTTTCAGCATATTACACAGAACTATATCTTTATTTTGTCATTTTTCTTTGGTTTAAAGGATTGTTATTGTTTATTTTTCACAGATTTTTCTGTGTTTTAAAGATAACGTGATTATGATATGCAGAATAACAAAGCGGACAAGTCCGCTTCAACTCCCTAAATCCCTCATTCATGAGGGACTTGGACGATTTGCTGCGCCGAGTGCGGTCACGCAGTGACATCTTCTATTCGCACGAGTGCGCATATTATTTTTTATTCTATAGGAGAGATACTTTCACGCTTTAGCGTGACAAGGTCTTTCCTATAGAATAAAAAAGGGCTGCCGCATTAAGAAGCAAACATACAAGATTTTGTGATATAGAAATTATGCCATATCCTGCAGTTATATTTCTTAATACAGCAGCCCTTCATATTTTTATGAAAGGACAATTCCCATATGGGAAAGAACTTTTTCATGAGTGGTTTCATCTGTCAGAGTGTATGCAACCATCGGCACGCTCTTCATGCCTTTTTCCCAGTAACCATCTTCAACCGGAACCGTACGATACCATTGAACGCCCAGGAACAGTTCATGGGCCAAAAGCCTGTCTTTTGCTTCTGTGTCTGCCCATTGACAGGAAAGGACAGGCGTTAAAACACCATTGACTTCAACGCAAAAATTTTCTTGCGTCCTCCCAACTGCGGCCATCGCCGTATTCCACAGTATATCTGTTTCCGTTTCCTTTCTGAACGGCAATTACTGCCGCGTCATCCCATCCTCCGGCAAGGTCTTTTATAATTTCAGGATTCCAGATTGCCTGGGCCAAACGCGTATACAACTGCAGCCTTTCGCGGATTGCGTTCTTATCAAACTGCGCATAGGAAGCAAAGCCAAACTCCTGGGCCAACGGGAGGAACTTAGGATTGTTTTGATAAGCGTCCGCATTGAGGGACTGGGCCAGAATATTGTCACTCAGATACCTGGAAACCTTCTGCCCATAATTCATATCCTGGTAGCTTCTATTGTGATCGCTTGTCAGCAAAATCAAATTGCCAAATTTACGGCGGTTATTATGAAAATCATCCTCGTCATTAAACATTGCTGCGTAGCTTTGGTAATCATCCGGCAGGATGTGTTCTATGTCATAGGAGCTCTTTGGTCTGCGGTCAATGTAAGCTGCAAACTGAGATGCCCGTCCCATTCTCGTGTCCACATAATCCGTCAGCCGCGCCAACATATGAAGCATATACCGGCCTGTAAACTGATTCAGTTCAAAATGCTGAATTGCATCCAGTATTTCCGGCATCCTTTGTAATGCCGCCGTAAGCTTGATTCCAATTTTTTTAAGATCTTCATTCCGGATCTGGCACATCAGCTTAAAAAGCAGGAACTTGTTCGTATTCCAGTTTACTTTTTTATAATTGAAAATTCTGGTTGAGGCAAAATGTCAACAAAGGCAGAGACCATTTTAATTTTTGCATCCACAACGGACGGGGCGTCATCAACCTTAACGGCAGACATAATGAGATAGGTCTGATAAGTGATGTCTCTGTGCGCATTATAGAATACAGCTTCATAGCCTTTGGTCATCTGCCTGGAATATGCCTTAATGCGCAGATACAGTTTTGTCATCTGCTCCAGCTCTACTGTAATCAGTTCTTTATACTGTTTGGGCTGTGTCAGCTTCATGCCTGTGCGCGCGTTCTGGCGTACCCAGGTATGGAATTTTTCTCCCAGCAATTCAAAATCTCTGTCCTCCGCACCCTTTTTGGTTTCACGAATCGAATTTGCATATTTTGCCCGAAGCCAGGCAGAGATAAAATCCACATCTTCCGCCTTCACATTGCCGCTGCTCTGCGCCTCACAGACATTCTTTATACTGCTGATGTTCTGCTGCCAGATTTTATTGACTGCATTTCTGTCCTCTTCATCCACCCGCTGGATAATAAATGCCTTCAGCATTTCCGCACTGTTAAGGCTGAGTCCCCGGTCATTCATCGTCAGGAAAATCGTATGCGCCTCGTCTTGCGAAGGCGTATCAATTTCCAGAAGAAGCGCTTTTCCCTTTAGCCAGTAAATAAAATAGGGAAGGGCTTCTCCTTTCAGCTCATCCGGGAATAATTCTTCAATATCCGAATAACGGGCTAATAAGTTCTGATTGCTCTCATTGTCTGAAGTGTACGCTTTATTTTCATCCCACAATGCCTGCATACAGGAATTGCGTTCCTCCACATTTACGTTGAATGCCATTGCGCCAAAGTTATCCTTATAAATCAAGTTATCAATATGAACCGGAAGAAACGGAATTCCTTTCACCTGCTTCTGAAGATTTCTCAGATAAATCAGCAGCAGCGTCAGCGTTGTAAGTCTCTGCTGTCCATCCACAATCTGCCGCGGGGAGCTGTCTGTGCAAATGATGCTTCCCATGAAGTAGTAACCATATTTTTCTACCGCCTGAGGGGATGTATGCTCCACCGGGTCGTAGTCGTTCTGGAATGCATGATAAAAATCCATAATCAGTTCCTCAACCTGTTTCCGGCCCCAACGGTACTCTCTCTGATAATAGTCTACTTCAAACCGCCCTCTTGTAAAAATAGTTTCAATTGTGTCTGTTTTGTCTATTTTTTTCATGTATCTGTCTCCCCTTTCCTATTATGCGTCCGTCATGGGTTCAGACTCCTCAGCAACCATCAACACCTTTGATGGTTGAAATTGATACATCCCAGAAGAATCAGTACTCTCAGAATCGGATATGTAACTGTCAGAATGCTCTTCAAAATTTTCGACCTGTTCCATCACTTTATGGAATACCTCAGGACTGTACTGCGGCGGATAGCCATTTTTAACCAGACATATCTTAACCTCAAGTTTCAACTGACTGCGGACATTTTTATTATTGAGCCAATCGGCAAAAGATGATTTTGTATCAATTATTTCTTTTACATTTTTTGCCAAAGCTTTGCACTTGTCATTGATAACAACTCCGTCTGCTTTCTTATCTGTTCCATATTCAAAATCGTACTGGTCACGCAGGGCTATAAAAATATCATAAAAAGCTTTTTCTTCAAACGTTAAGCCAAGTTTACGGAAACTTTCTCTGTTTTCATTCATCTGACGTAAAATAGTCAAAGCCTGCTCTGTTGCAATCTTAATAATATCCTCAGAAGCCTGCTCCTGCGCTTCTCCGGCTTCTTCCGCATCAAGACGCTTACGTCTTTCATGGTATTCTGCAATGGTCTTTTCCAACATTTCCTGGAAAGTCCTTGCCGCTAATTGATTGATTTTTGCATATTCTTTTATCTGCTTACGAAGCATTTTTACAAGCAGCTCCAGCTTCGTTGCAGGCATTTTGACATCAGATAATTTATCAAAGTATTCTGGAGAAAAAATATCTTCTTCTCTGCCGCTTTCAAGAACGCTTTCGACCTGGTTGTATTTAAGGGCTTCCTCAACCATTCTGGAAACTGCACGATTCATCATATCGGTATCCAATTCGCTTGTTCCGCTCAATTTGCGCACAAAGCCTGCCACTGCCATAAAGCACTGTGCCAGTGCAGATTCTTCTTCACCAAGAATTCCGGAAGGCTGACAAATGTCAAAAGCCAGTCTCATTCTCTTTACTGTCTGTAAGAAGTACGTTTTGAATGGAACCTTCTGAGTCTTTCTGTCCCTCTCCATCTGCAATTCCTGTGTGGATGCAAATACATATTCGGCTGCTTTTGCAAGAAGCCTGTAGCGCTCTGCAGGATCACAATCTGGATTCAGAAAAGATGCCAAATCGTAATTCACAAACAATGTTTTTAAGATTCCCAGTTCTTCTCGAAATACAGAGGCTGCCTGCTCAACATCATCGGATGTAGGCGCCACAGAAGTATCTCCGCCATAAAGTTTCATGGCCTCACGCATGTTATCGCGAATTCCAATATAATCAACAACCATTCCAAACTCTTTTCCAGGATATTTTCTATTTACCCGGCTGATAGTCTGAATCAGCAGATGCTTTTTGAGAGGTTTGTCATTATATAAGTATGTAAGAGACGGCACATCAAATCCAGTGATCCACATATCGACTACAATTACAATACGAAAATTTGATTTTTCCTGTTTGAAAACTTCGTCCAATTCTTCAGAACGCTTACTATTACGAACACCGCCAAGATAATTGTACATCTCTGCATCGTCATTACTGCTCACACTTGATACCATAGCCATAAAAGGCACCGGCTTCAATTCTTTAAGTTCTTCCTCCGTTACAAGCACTCCGTCAGCGCTTTTCTTTTCTTCAAACCATTCCGGATATTTCTCCTTAAATGTTTGCAGTAAAGCATAAGCTATTTTTCTGTTTGAACAAACTACCATGGCTTTCTGTATTCTATCTGGGTCACCTGCACAGGAAGAAACATAGTGGTTATGAATATCCGCCGCAAGACGCTCCAAACGTAATGGTTCTCCAAGAATGACCTCCATTGAACTCATTGCTTTTTTACTGGCTTCGATATCCTCTTGTGTGGCACAGTCATCAGCACATTTTTTATAGTAATCTTCAATTTGTTTTACCTTTTCTTTATCCAGCAGCACCTTTGCAATACGGGGATGATACTTGATCGAAACCGTTAATCCGTCAGCAACTGCCTGATCCATGGTATACCGATCAATCTCCTCACCAAAGGTCTGATAAGTTTCTGCAATCGGAGTCCCTGTAAAACCCACGAAAACAGCCTGCGGAAAAGCTTCTTTTAACACCTTTGCATAAGGCTTTGACACCATAGCTTTCATATTTGCATCAGCGTTCTTGCTGAACTGAATTTTTTTGGCATGTTCAAGTTGGGTTCTGTGAGCTTCATCAGAAAAACAAATGATGTTTCGGCGGTTATTGATCAACCCCATTTTATCATTTTCACGGTCGCAGAACTTCTGAATGGTACAGATATAGAAACCGCCAGTTTGCCTTGCACCAAGCTCCTGTCTTAACTCTGCTCTGTTTTTTATAACAGAAACCTCCCCCAGATTCAGGAATTCCTTACTTTTGGTAAAAAGCCTTGCTCCCTGCTTTTGAAGTTCATCGCGATCAACAATCAGAATAATCGTGGGCGAACCAATCTGAGGAATCTCCGTACAGCGAAGGGCAAGCTGACGGGCAAGAAACGCCATTGTGTAAGTTTTTCCGCATCCTGTTGCGCCAAAATATGTCCCGCCTTTACCGCTTTTTTCGATAACAGAATTTATAATACTTTGCTTTAGTAACCTTGCTGCAAAAAACTGTGGATAGCGGCACACGATTTCTACCTCAGAACTATCATAAACGCTGTCCTGAAAATAAATGTAGTCTCTGAAAATTTCAAGAAACCGAACAGGACTAAATACGCCTTTTATCATTGTCTTTGTTTCTTCAAAAGGCAGAGAAGATATTTTATCGCTTTCATTCACGCGGCGCCAAGCATAAAAATGCTCATAAGGCGTACGAACTGTTCCAAGTCTTGTTTTTACGCCGTCTGAAATGCAGGCAAGAGGGCAATAATGCAATAAATGGGGAATATCTCTCCAATAACGTATATTAATCTGTTCCCATGCATCATAAATGGTGGCATTGGCATCGGCAGGATTTTTCAGTTCCATTACACATAACGGCATACCATTTACGAACAAAAGCACGTCTGGTCTGCGATTTTCTTTCTGACCATTATTTGTATATTCTACTGTAAACTGATTTACCACACGAAATATGTTCCTGTCCGGATTTTCAAAATCAATAAGCGGTATCATTCTCGCCAGTCCGTCCTGTGGTATAAACTGAATGCCGTCAACCATCCAGCCATACACCTTGTGCAAAGTGGCAAAATCACTTTCACTGCCTGCCAGACGCACATTATCATAAATCCGAGTAACCTCATCTTCCGTTAAATCCGCATTTCTACCTGCAATAAACTTCTTAAAGTCATCAGCAATCAGCACGTCTCTTTTTGTTGCACGGGAAATAGCGCTGCCAGAAGAATATTTCCAGTTTTCAGCCTCCAAAAATCCAATAAAGGCATATTCATATTCTGCTTCACAATAACGGCCATTGTAATTTTTTAGCTTAGCCATAGGCTACGCCTCCTTTGTTTTTCTTCCTTCCTCCATCGAACCCTTTATAAGTATGGGGCAAATCTCTTTAATTTTTGCTTTTAGTTTTTCATTGATTTCTTTGCGAATGTTATACGCTTTAAATATATTAATGATATCATGTTGAATCTTGATATCAGGAACAGGAATTCTAACTTCACACATTTGCTCCCAGTCGAAGGTTTCTCTTGCACTTCCCCATGAATGAAAACGGGAATAACGATTAAATTCGCTGCGTTCAAATATCATTGATAAGTATTCCGGCATTAATTTTTCCGTATCATTAACCCTGAATACAATATAAGAGGAAGAACATATATAAGTCTCATTGCTATTATTACGGGCAAGAGAAATTTTTTCTCCATTTCTTGAAGTTACTGTTACATACGCAAATTCATTAGGATTAACAATCATATACGGCTTAAGAGAAACTCCTTCCATATTTGCCTTTGTATCAATGAATTTCTTTTCAATTGAAACCCCTCTTACCGCATGGATTCCATACTCTAATTCGTCGTTTTTTTTATCGCTGATTGAAATATAAGTCCCTAATTTTTGATGTGGCAATTTTTTTCTGAGTTCATCAATATAAGCATCGCAAACCTGTTTCAAATCCTCCAATCCACGCTCATAGCTTTGCTGATTGAAAAGCATGGCATTGTAAATATCTACATACTTTTGCTGAATAGAAAGCGTTGGAAGTTCCAATTCTATCTCACAGAATGCTTCCCAATCGAGATTTGAACGAACACTGCCATCACTGCAAAATGCACCATACCTGTCTTTTTCTCTGGACAGAAATTTCATAAAAAAGTAACTTGGAAGGACAGCATCTGTTGCTGTAACTTCAAAAGTGATATAAGCAGGTGAAACTAAAATGGGGGTATCATTATTATACATACTTATTCTGATACACGCATCTCTGCCAGTTTGCATACCACTATATACAAAGCGATTTCTTCTAACGACTTTATACTTCGTTTCATCAAGTCCTTCCGTATTTGCAACAGTAGGCATAAATTCTTTATTAATGTTTATTCCATAGAACTCTCTAATGCTGAGAGCATTCCTTTCATCAACTATAGTCACTATTTGCCCTATTTTGTACTTAGTTAATCCCATACCCAATCCCCCTGAATGCATCTTCCAGCATTTGCTGTGATTTCCTTTCCTGTTTCATTATTTCTTTCATTTCTGCCTGAATACGCCCCATTTCCTTGGCATAGTCAATGTCCAGATCGTGGTCGATAAACTCAATATATTTGCTCGGAGTTAGCGTCCAGCCTTTATATTCAATCTCGTCAATGCCTACGCTACGATAAAGTTCAGGTACTTCATATTTGCTTCCGTCAGTTCCTTGGCTCTGCCAAGTGTGATAAATTCCGGAGGCTTTTTCTATCTGTTCCGTTGTCAAACGTACTTTCTTTTTGTTTTCCCCCTTAACAGGATTCTCTTTCCATTGGCGCAAATCCATAAAAAGTATTTCATACTCACGATTACGCAGATTTCTGCCGTGATAGTTGCCCCCTTTTTTATTCTGATTCAAAATCCAAAGGGTAACGCTTATATCGGTAGTAATAAATAATTCTCTTGGCAGAACAATAATGGCCTCCACTTTATCATTCTGTATCAGTTTTTTACGGATTTCAAAAGTATCACTATCATTCAATGCGCCATTAGCAAGCAAAAATCCGGCGACGCCATCAGCAGATTTTAAATGCGAAAGCATGTGTAGAATCCAGGCATAGTTTGCATTGCTTTCCGGCGGCGTTTGATAATCAGCCCAACGAGGATCATTTTTCAGATGATCATTGTACCACCCTTTAAGATTAAATGGAGGATTAGCCATTATGTAATTAAAATACACTCCTTTGTGCAAATCATGAATAAAGGAAGAATCATTTGTTTCACCAAGATTATGGCTGAGTCCGCGAAGCGCCAGGTTCATTTTTGCAAGCCGATATGTAGCCGCGTCCTTTTCCTGCCCATAAATGTTGATTCGATTGATATCACCCTGCCTTGATTTCACAAGAACAGCGCTCTGAATAAACATGCCGCCAGAACCGCAGCAGGGATCGTATAACATTCCGTCATAAGGTTCAATCATAGATGCAATCAATTGAACCACATCATGAGGAGTATAAAATTCTCCTTCTTCTTTTGTGGCATTAACGGCAAATTCCTTGAGGAAATATTCGTATACATGTCCGATCAGATCTTTTTCTTCTCCAAATGCTTTATGGCTGATTTTATTCACTTCATCCACAAGCTTTTTTATGTCATTTGGTGCAAGATTACGGGTTGTAAATGTACCTTCAACAAAACAGCCCTTTAAATCATCTGACCCTGCTGCAATACTGTGTAAAGCCACGTCAAGGGCAACGTTAAGTCCCGGCGCAGGTGTATTGATAATGGTTGACCATCTTGCTTCTTCCGACAAATTATAGGTGCTGTCCGTGAAAGTTGCATCATCAAAAAAAGCTGCTCTGATATTTTCATCTTTGAGGTCAAAGCCCTGTTCAATCAAAGTCTGACGAAGTTTCTCAATTCCATCCTCGTATTCCTCACCAATAAAACGCAGGAAAACAAGTGTAAGCATCATATCTCTTTTTTCAAAGAATGAGCCTGAATTGCGCGCTGCACGCAGAATATCCCTGCAATTAAATAATATATTATCTATGTTCAATGTTTTTTCTGCAGTTTTCTTCTTTGCCATCTTAGCTTTTGTCCTTTCCAATCTATGTCCGTATGTGCGGAAACTGCTATAGCCAAAAGAATTTTTCAAACTCATCGCCTATATGGGAAAACCATTCTACGTCATTCTGCACAGCCCCGGTGTTTTTCCATTATTATAACCTCTGATGATTGCTTTTTCAACCGCGCGTTCAAAAACACCCTGCCGCATGAATTCCCATGGAATCTGTTGCCCGTCCGCTGATGTCCGTAGACTGGTTAAATGCCATTTATTCCTCTTTGCTTTGAAATGACAAATTGTTTTCCACTTTAATAATAAATTCTCCGCCGCAAAATCTAATACGGATTGCCCTGTTGCTTTCACTAAAATTCCCGATAAAATATCCGGCCCAATCAACGGGGCATAGCGGAACAGAAGAAAACTGTAGATAAAAACCCTGCACAACTGTTTTCAAATATCGCTTTCTATCTGATGCAGCGTATCTTCAAACTTCCGTACAATTGGCTGATGGAATAATACCGGTAACCATTTTCCGGATTCACTTACAAAAAAAGGCCATGCCTTTCCGTCCATAAAAAGCATAGCCTCAATTATGTTTACACTATTACTCCGGCGGTTAAATGTCGGAGTAATATATCTTCTGCCCCTCTCTCAGACAGTCTCTTCAACATCTGTTTTCCTCTCTCCATTTATTAATGTCCATACATACTCCTTCTACAAACAACTTTCCGGCAGTTCCATCTCATCCTTCATATGCACAAAACCATAGCTCTCATACAAAAGCCTTCCCATATCCGTTGGGTAGTGTCAAATCCTACCTGATTTTTTGTTACTCAAACCTTGATTTTATGGGAGTTTGCAAATAAAAGAGCATTGACCTCCCTTTTTATGGTATAATGTC
>NZ_JBQIOP010000053.1:0-27526 GCF_056822245.1 Petralouisia sp.
ATCGAAAAGCTGTCCCAAACAGTGGGCAGAAAGCTGAACACGGCGGAGGATGTTGCCCTTGCCCTGGGTGAACGGATTGACTATTTTGCCGATCACGGCTGTATCTGCGCCGATCACGGCCTGGATTACTGCATGTATGAGAAGCCGGACCAAGAGGCTGCAAACCAGGCCTTTGCCATGGCCATGGAAGGCAAATGCCTCAACCGGAAACAGACGGATGCTTATAAAACGTTAGTGACTATTGCCTGCGCCCAAAAATACGCCCGGAAAAACTGGGTGATGCAGATTCATTTTGGATGTCTCAGAAATACCAATAAGCTCCAGTTTGAACTGCTTGGCCCGGACACCGGTTACGACGCGGTTAACAGCAGCTCCGGCGTGGAATGTGCGGCTCCGCTGCTGAACGCATTTTTGGAAAATAAAGGGCTGCCGAAAACCATTCTCTATTCCCTGAATCCTACCGACAACACTGCCCTTGCCACCATTATGGCCTGTTTCCAGGGCGGAGGAGTCACCGGGAAAATCCAGCAGGGAAGCGCCTGGTGGTTCAATGATCACCGCTTTGGAATGCGCAGCCAGTTAACGGAATTAGCTGCCAACGGCGTGCTGGGCTGCTTTGTGGGAATGCTGACGGATTCCCGCTCCTTCTTAAGCTACACCCGCCACGAATATTTCCGCCGTGTGCTCTGTGAACTGGTGGGAGAATGGGTGGAAAGCGGGCAGTATCCTGCAGATGAAAAAGCGCTGGAGCAGTTGATAGGGAATCTGAGCTATTATAATACCCGGGACTACTTCAGGTTTGACGTT
Source organism: Petralouisia sp. (assembly GCF_056822245.1). Classification (NCBI taxonomy): domain Bacteria; kingdom Bacillati; phylum Bacillota; class Clostridia; order Lachnospirales; family Lachnospiraceae; genus Petralouisia; species Petralouisia sp. The sequence continues at coordinate 808 of NZ_JBQIOP010000053.1, forward strand.
CCCACAATATAGAAATAGTTTGAAGAGTAAAGAAAGGAAAATATTATGTTAGAATTACCTTTAAAGATAGATTTTACAGGAAAAACCGTCGTAGTAACCGGAGCCGGAGGAGTGCTTTGCGGCACCATGGCAAAAGCCTTTGCTCAGGCGGGCGCAAAAGTGGCGGCCCTGGATTTAAACGAAGAGGCAGTCAGAAAACTGGCAGAAGAAATAGAAGCGGAGGGGTATGTCTGCAAAGGCTACAAGGCCAACGTGCTTGATCAGGAAGAACTGGAAAATGTTCATCAGCAGGTTTCAGCAGATCTGGGTCCCTGCGATATCTTAATCAACGGAGCCGGCGGCAATAATCCCCGGGCCACCACGGACAATGAATACCACCATGAAAAAAAGGAGGGTCAGAAAACCTTTTTTGATTTAGATCCCAATGGCGTGGACTTTGTCTTTAAACTGAATTTCCAGGGGACGCTGCTGCCCACCCAGGTGTTTGCAAAAGAAATGGCAGACAGAAAATCAGGCTGTATCCTGAATGTTTCTTCCATGAACGCCTATGTGCCGCTGACAAAAATACCGGCCTATTCCGGAGCAAAAGCTGCGGTATCTAATTTTACCCAGTGGCTTGCCACTCATTTTGCAGGAACAGGCATCCGCTGCAATGCCATTGCCCCGGGATTTCTGGTGTCCAACCAGAACCGTGCGCTGCTCTTTCAGGAGGACGGCACGCCTACGCCCCGTTCCAATAAGATTCTGGCAGGCACGCCTATGGGACGTTTTGTGGAAGGAGAAGAGCTTCTGGGAGGCGTATTCTTCCTCTGCGATGACAAGGCGGCAAGCGCAATCACTGGAGTAGTGCTTCCCATTGATGCAGGATATTCAGCTTATTCCGGCGTATAGAGTTCTGCATTTGTCTGAGCTGTCAAATCCTCATTTGGCTCAAAAAACGGTAAGTTTCTGATCATTGTGTGTTTGGATACAATCAGAACTGCCGGATTGCCCTCTGACACATCAACCGGGCAATCCGGCAGTTTTTTGTACATTGAAATATAACCTGCCGTTTATTTTCATTATCTCATAATACATTCCGCCAGTCTGTCATTCATTTCCCCGCTCATAAAACAAAACCGGATATACTTGTGATCCAGAAACGGAAATGTGGAGCAGTCCCGGATCATCATTTTTTCCCGGATGGCCCGCTCAAACAGCTCCCCAGAGGTCATATCCTCAGAAAGCAGGCGCACTAGCATGAAGTTGCCGCTGGGCGGATAAACTTTAAAGCGGCTGTCCCGGGAAAACAGCTGGTACATCCGGTCGCGTTCTCTGGAAATCAATGTTTTGGTTTTGGCAATGTATTCCGTGTCCCGGAACATAATTTCTCCTGCAATGACTGCCAGGGAATTGATGGTCCAGGGATTTTTTCGGGTGTTGATGGCTTTGATAAAATCCCGGTTTCCGGTGACGGCATAGCCAAGCCGAAGCCCCGGGGCCGCAAAGAATTTGGAAGTGCCCCGCAGGATTACAATGTTATTGTAAAAGGCAGTCAGCGGAACCGAGGTGATTTCTTCATAATTATCTGCAAATTCCACATAGGTTTCATCCACCATAACAAAAATATCATTTTGCTTGCACACGTCAAGAATCTTCCGCATGGTTTTCCGGGGGATGGCGCCGGAGGTGGGGTTGTTGGGATTGCAGATGACCAACAGGTTAAGGCTTTCGTTTAACTGTTGGGTAAAATGATCTACATTCAGGGCAAAATCCAGTTCCTCCTGCAGGGGATAATAGAGGCTGGTTCCGCCGCCCAAAGCGATTTCCCGTTCATATTCGGAGTAAGTGGGCCCGATAATCAGCGCTTTCTTCGGATGTTCAATCTGGATAAAAAGGGAAATCAGCTCTGTGGAACCGTTGCCCATAATAATATTTTCATAGTCAGCCCCCACATAATCTGCAATGCATTGGCGCAGGGAAAGGTATTCCCGGTCCGGATAAGAGGTGATGGCGTCAATATGGTTTGCCAGTGTTTCTTTCAGCAGTGGGGAAATTCCCAGAGGATTCACATTGGCGCTGAAGCTTGTAATTTCTTCTTTTTTGATACCGTAAAGCTGTTCAATTTTTTCTAAATCACTTCCGTGAAAATGGTCCTTATGCTGTAACATAAATTTCCTCCAAAAATATTTACACAAATGTTTGAATGGTTTATAATCAATAATACATTATAACGGATCTTGATAAAAAAGCAACCACAAAGCAGGTGAGAATTTGCAGAAGAAATTAGAGGAACTGGCGGCAGGAATATGCAGAAGCAATTCTTCCATTCTTCAGTTTTCCCAGGAGAAACTGGACTTGGAAGTGGTGGAAGGAACAGATTATACCGGCGAATTCAGGATACAAAGCGCCGGGAATATGACGGTTCAGGGCATGATTTGCTCCTCCAGTCCCAGGATGGAATGTTACAGCCCGAAATTTCAGGGAGAAACAATGATACAGAGATTTGTCTTTCACAGTGAAGGTCTGGCAGAAGGCGATACCCAGAAGGGAAGTTTTCATATTATCAGCAGCCAGGGGGAATACGACCTTCCTTTTTCTGTGTCTGTTTCCAGGAATTACGCGGACAGCTCCGCAGGGAAAATAAAGAGTATTTTTGACTTTGCCAATCTGGCCCGGAATTCTTATGAGGAAGCGGTGCGGATTTTCGGACAGCCGGAATTTATCCATGTTTTCAAACCTCAGGAGACAGAAGAACGGCTCTTGTACCGGATGTTGAAGCGCAAGCCCTGTACCATGGCCCAGGTAGAGGAATTTCTGATTGCTGTCAGGAAGAAAAAACAGGTGATTTTCCGGATAGAGGAGGCCCAGAGAGAATTCTACCGGCTGAATGAAACCATTAAGCAGCATATTACCCTGAAAAAAGAAGAATGGGGCTATATTGCCATTGAAATGAGCAGCGACGCCCCCTGGCTCAGGCCTGTGAAGAAAGTGATTACCACAGAAGATTTTGTGGGAAGCCATGGGGCGGCAGAGTATATGGTTCTGGCCGAAGAGCTTCACGGAGGCAGGAATTTCGGAAGAATTACCCTAAAGACGCCTTTTCAGACCGAACAGGTGGAAATCTGCGTGTTTCAGAGAAATCAAAACCAGCCGCGGACGGATCTTGCAATCCGAAAAAAACAGACAGAGCTGCTGAATCTCTATCTGGATTTCGGGCTCCGCAAGATGGTCACAGGGGTCTGGACGAAACAGACCGTAAAGAAATTAGACGAGCTGAATCAGCTTGATCCGGGAAATCTCTGGTATTTACTGGCCAGGGCCCAGGCATTTCTGGTAAATAAGCAGCGTCAGGAGGGGGAATGGGCCCTGGACGCTTTTCCCAAGCATGACGTAGAGAAAGAATCGCCCCTGTATGCCTACTATCTGTATCTGTGCGCATTGCGGGAACCGGAACCTGTCTACGTCAATAAAATGACAGGAAAAATACGGAAAATTTACCACAAAAACCAGGAAAACAACATGCTGTTATGGATGCTGCTGTTTCTGGACGAAGAATTAAATTACAGTAAGGGCAGGAAACTTGAAATAATCGCCAGGCAGATTGCAGCGGCAGGGGAAAGCCCCATTCTTTATCTGGAAGCCTATCGGATCGTGGAGAAGGAGCCGTTTCTCATATACCGGGCGGATTTGTTTGAGCGGAATATACTTTACTGGGCAGCCAGACGCCAGGCAATTACCAGAGGCATGGCCGAACAGGTCTGCCAGATTGTAACGGAGATTGCAGGGTTTGACCCAATCTGGTACCGGATTTTGTGCGCCTGTTACGATGTGTTTCCGGAGAAAGAAATGCTCCAGGCTATCTGCAGCTGCTGCATGAAGTGGAACTGCTACGGGAAAGAGTATTGGAAATGGTATCAATTAGGGATTGGAGAAGAACTGCGCATTGCCGGAATCTACGAGGCGTGGATGCTGTCAGCAGGGAAAAAGCAGCTGGCAAAGATGCCCAAGGCTGTGGTGATTTATTTCCAGTACCACAGCAGCCTTGCCTACCATCCCCAGGCCAAGCTGTACCGGGCCATGATTGAGCATAAATCCTCCTGGAAAAGCAGCTATCCCCATTATCGGAAAAATATGGAAATATTTGCGGTAAAACAGCTTCAGGCGGGCAGAATTGATGAGGACATGTCTGTGGTTTATAAGGAGGCTCTGACGCCGGAATTGATTACAGACGAGATGGCGGGGCATTTGTCAAAGATTATTTTTACCCATCAGGTTACCTGTAAGGACGTAAGCGCAATGCAGCTGGTGGTGCGTCAGCACCCGCTGAAACAGGAACAGAGAATTCCTTTAAATCATGGAATCGGCTATGTGAATCTCTACAGCAGCGCTTATCAGATTTTACTGGAGGATTCCAGGGGAAACCGCTATCTGCCCCGGGAAGAGCTGTCCGTGGTTCCGCTGATGGACTGGGAAAAATTTATGGACAAGGGCAGGAACGCGGCAAAGGAGAAGCTGCCCTATCTCTTGAAATATTTTGACGGGAAGAAAATCTGGCAGACCTATGAACCGGAGGATTTGCCCAACCTGCAGATGCTTATGGAGTCAAAAGCAGTCAGCCAGGAATACCGGGAAGAATTAAGGCCCCAGATGATCGCATATTTTTATTACAACTATACAGGGGAAGCGCTGGATGAATTTTTGCTGTCCGTATCCTTTGAAGGAATGCAGAAGCGGGCCAGAGAGCGGATTATGGAGCTTTTGGTGGCCAGACGCCATTACAAACGCGCCTATGAACTGCTGCTGTCTTACGGCAGTGAGAATATTTCTGCGCCCAAGTTGGTTTATGTCATCAGCCATCAGATGGAGGAGCAAGAGGCGGAGGAAGCGCCGGATGAATTTTTACTGGGACTGTGCCGCAGCGTGTTTTTGCGGGGCAAATACAATGAGCGAATTTTGAATTATATGTGCCGGTATTTCTATGGAAATCTGGAAGAAATGATGAAATTGTGGCAGGCGGCCCGGGATTTTGAACTGGATACGTATGGGCTGGAGGAACGCTGCCTGATGCAGTTTTTATATACAGAGGAATTTTCTGCAAATCTGGAAAAGATTTTTGAAAGCTATGGGGAGAACATGGGCAGGGAGATTCTTGTACTGGCCTGCCTGAGCTGGATGTCCGCTCAGTATGTGGCCAAAGATGCGGTGGTGTCAGATTATGCGTTTGAAAAAATTTACAGGCTGATGAAAGAGGGCGTGGAGATGAACGACGTGTGCAGGCTGGGATTTTTAAAATGGTGCGCCTCTGACCGTACCTTGACAGAGGAGGAGAATGCCTGTGCGGAACAGATATTGGATGAGTTGATTTCCCAGGGAAAATATTTTGGATTTTATAAATCCCTGCCGGAATTTTTTGCCGGAAAATATCTGTATCATGACAAGGTGTTTCTGGAATACCGCACCATCCCCGGCGGAAATGTAATTTTAAGCTATCTTCCTGTGGGATGTTCGGAATACCTGGAACAGAAAATGCAGGAAATGTATGAAGGAGTTTTTGTGAAAGATTTTCTGATATTTTACGGGGAGAAAATTCCCTACTATATCAAAGAAGAAAAAGACGGAGCATGGACGGTAACAGAAAGCGGACAGGTGCAGAATCAGGAGCTCTGCACTCATGCGGAAGGAAGCCGTTATGATCTGGTCAATGACATGATGGTCAGCCGGCAGATGGAGGATGAGATAACATTGATGGAACGTCTGGAAACCTATGGGCGGCTGGACGGTCTGGTACGGGAAGAATTCGGCGTTTTGTAAGAGAGGTCTAGGAAAGCAGGTGAGAGCATGAAGCCGGCAGCAGGCGAATGGTATATTGGAATAGAACTGGGGAACCGATGGACGCAGGTAAGCTGTTACCATCAGGGAATGACGGAGCCGGAGACGAGAAGCACTGTGGCGGGGACGGAATTGTACCGAATTCCTACGGCCATCTGCAAGCGGAAGCTCACCGGAAAATGGTGCTTCGGAGAGGAAGCAAGCCGTTTGGCGGAAACGGGAGAGGGCATGTATGCGGAATACCTGCTGCATAAAGCCTTAAAGCGTGAAACGGTTTTTCTGGATAAGGAATATCAGGCGGAGGATCTTCTGTTTGTATTTTTAAGAAAAGCATTGCGGATTGCCCTTCCGGCAAAAGGGGCCAGCGCCGTGAAGAGATGCGTGTTTTCCATCAAAGAAGTAACGGATGCAATGGTTCTTCTGCTGCAGAATATGGCAGAGAAGCTGGGGTTTTCAGAAGAACAGCTGATCATTCAGGATCACCGGGAAAGTTTTTACGCCTATGCCGTGTGCCAGGAGCAGGAATTGTGGCAGTATGACGTGCTTTTGTATTCCTGCAGCGGAGAGGAAATCTGGCAGAAACGGCTGATCAGCAGCCGGAAAACCAAGCCCAGGGTAACGGAAGTGGAAGAAGTCTGCCTGGGAAAACTGCCGGAGGATGTGAGCCAGTGGGATATGGCCTTTGCCCGTATGCTGCAGGATTCCATGTCCGGCAGAATTGTATCTTCAGTCTATCTGATTGGAAGCGGGTTTGAAGGAGACTGGATGAAGGAATCCCTGCAGGTGATCTGCCGGGGCAAGCGGGCTTTTCAGGGGAAAAATCTCTATACCAAAGGCGCATGTTATGCGGGAATGCTTGAGGTGCACCAGGAGGAGGCCCAGACGGTATATTTTTGTGAATACAAGGTTTTGGAACATATTTTAATCAAAGTTTCCAGAGGAGACAGCGAGTATTTTTACCCTTTGTTAGAGGCAGGCTGCAACCGGCATCAGGCCAGGAAAAATCTGCGGATTTTATTGGAAGGAGAACCCTGTTTAGAATTGTGGATGCAAAAGCCCGGAAGCCGCGAAGCGAAAATCGAAAGTCTGGAGCTTACGGAGCTTCCCCCGTCAGAGCAGGAAAGATACCGCCTGTCCCTGTCGCTGTACTCCGGAGAAGAAGGCAAAATTCTTCTGAATATCCGGGATATAGGATGGGGTGAACTGAAACCGGGAAGCGGCCGGGAATGGGAATATGAAATAGGCTGAATCCCGGCGTTTTATCCAATTAACCAGGGAAGGAAACAGAACCATGAGCAGAGTGTGGATATGTGAAGAGGTAACTGCAGAACACCCCTTATTTCTGGAAGAAGAACGGCTGAATCTGTATTCTTTTGAGGAATTATGCTGTTATCTGTACCAGAATACAGGCGTGTTGGAGGAGAGTTTTTTCCATGAAAAGTTATGTCTGTGGCTGGAACAGGAAGTGGGCAGGCAGGAGCTTTCAGAGAAGCTGAGACAGGGCATAGGGCAGGAGAGAAGCGGCTGCTGGTGCATGGAACAGATTTTGAAAGACGGAGGGTTCTACCGGTCAGAGGAATTGAAGCTTGCTCTGAATACGGCCCAGAATATGGAGCAGAAGAGCCCAATCGAAAGAGCCAAGCTGCGGGGAGACCGTCTGCTGAAGTCAGAAAAATTCCGGGACGCTGTTTCAGAATACCGGAAAATCATTGCGAGGGCCGCCGGAAAAAATGAGGATGATAAGGTAATCTGCCGGCTTTGGCACAATATGGGAACGGCTTATGCCAGACAGATGTTATTTGAGCAGGCGGCGAAATGTTATGAGAAAGCTTACGAGATTGGTCAGAAACCGGAGAGCCGGGAGGCATATCTGTTGGCTTTGGCCTGCAGAGACGGACAGGATATTCCGGAGGGAACAGACAGTACGGCAAAGCTTCGCCGGGAGTTAAAAGAAAAGAGAAATTCCCCGGATCGGGCCGGTTATGAAAAGCAATTGGATGACGTGCTGCAGAATCTAAAAACAGAGTACAGGAAAAGTGAGTGAAATGGGATGATTCAGGAAAGCCCCGAAATCTAAGAACAGAATATAGGAAAAGTGAGTGAAATGGGATGATTCAGGAAAGCCCCGAAATCTAAGAACAGAATATAGGAAAAGTGAGTGAAATGGGATTATTCAGAAAAAAGAAAAAGCCCCAGTATGTGGAAGAAATACTGGAATTCGGCGAAGAGATAGATTTACGCTCCAAAAGGCGCGCAGAAAAGGCTAAAAAAATCCAAAAGGCCAGGCAAAGTGCCGCCGCGGAGCAAAGCGGGAACGAAAACCAGGGACAGGAGAATAAAAAGAGCATTGCAACAGAATACTGCGAACAGATTATGGACGCGGCCAGGAATCTGGAGGAAACCAAGCGGGAATACAAAACAGTTACCGATTATCTGACCGATATTCAGATTATTGAGAACCTTCCGGAACCGGAATTTGAAAAGATTCAGGAGACAGCCCAGAATGTAATGAACTTAAACGAGGCCAGAGACGCCTATCTGAACAGGACAAAGACCATCTCAGACGCCCAGTTTGTCCAGATGGAACAGTTGGAGTATGAAATGCCTGAGATTATCAAACGCCTGCAGGAGAATGAGGCTTACCAGAATGTGGTAAAGCGCGATATGCAGTATTTAGAAGGGGAAAAACAGGAGTGGCATTATTATCAGGAATCGTTGGAGCAGGAAAAGAAACTGCTTCACAGGCTTCTCTATGCCCTGATTGGCCTGTTTGCAGCGGCTGTGGCTGCCATTGTGATTCTGGGCCTGTCAATGAAATTTGACATTAAAATGCCCTTTGTGGCGGCCGCTTTAATTTCCGGCGCTTTAGGCGGGATGATGGTATGGCGCTATCAGAATGACGGAATGGAGCTGAAGAAAGCCCATGCAAACATTAACAGAGCCATTGTGCTGATGAATAAGGTAAAGTTCAAATATGTGAATGTAACGAATGCCGTGGATTACGCCTGTGAGAAATATCATGTGAAAAATTCTTACGAGCTGAGCTATATCTGGGATCAGTATTTAGAGGCTGTCAAAGAACGGGAGAAGTATGAACGCACCAATGACGATCTGGAATATTTTAATGATAAACTGGTAAGGCAGCTTCATGCATACCGCCTTTACGATGCCAGGATTTGGATTCATCAGGCAAAGGCGTTGATGGATAAGAAAGAAATGGTGGAAGTGAAGCATGAACTTTTAGTGCGGCGGCAAAAACTGCGGGCCGGCATGGAGAGCCAGGCGGATAATATCAGGACTGCCAGAAAAGAAATTGAAAATCTGGTGAAAAACCGGCCGGGCGGCAGCAAGGAAATCAAGGCCATTCTGGATTCTGTGGATGAAATGTGCGGCATTGGATGAATGGAGCTGTGAATCGCGTCGTGTTAAGAAAATTTGGATTTAAAGGAGATTGAGCAAGCCATTAGGACAGCCTTCAGACAGAGTATGGATATGGCGGAGAGGATGCGTTTCTGGTGCTGAAAGATATTCTGGCGCAGATTTGGAAGCGCGCTTCTCAGAAAGAAACATAAAATGCTTGACAGCAGAAGCTTCTAATGATAAGATACGTATGACTGAAATGGAAATTTGAGTCATACGTATCTTTTTGCTTGCAGTATTTGGATAAGGCTGATTGGAGGAAGAAATATGGCGAGGAGTTTTTCAGAACAGGAGAAAGAGAAAATCCGGGAGCGGCTGCTGACAGCCTGCAGGCAGAACTGGACGCAGCATGGCTATAAGAAAACCGGCATAGATGAATTGTGCCGGCAGGCCGGCATTTCCAAAGGGGCGTTCTATCTGTTTTTTGAATCGAAGGAAGCGTTGTTCTGTGAGGTTTTGTGCAGGGTGCAGGAGCAGATTTACCGTGAGGCTTCTCAGATTTTGGCAAAGCGGCAGGACAGATACGGAGCAGCCGAGGCGCTGAAATATATTTACCGGGAATACGATGAGAATCATTTTTTATACGATGCAGACACAGGAGACTATCAGACTTTGAAAAACAGGCTGTCAGAGGAACAGGCAGGGAGACTGGAGGAATGGAACAGGTTAAACCAACGGCTGTTTTTGGAACAGCCCCGGTTAAAGCTGAAAGTAAAAGAGGAGCTGGCGGTTTCTGCCATATATTCTCTGGTTATGACCATCCGGAATAAAGACGTCCTTCTCTGCGGGCATCTGGAGGTTTTTGATTTTATGGCCGATGGCCTGGCGGCTCAATTATATGAATAACAGGAGGAAATGATGAAATATGAAAACAGAAATGATTAGGAAAAATAATACGGATATTGCATTGATTCACAGCCAGCAATGTCTGATTCAGGATGCTGCATCCGCTTTGGACTTTGTTATGAATGTAAAGTATGAAACGGGGTGTACGAATATTGCAGTGAACAAAGAGGCAGTTGCCGAAGAGTTTTTCGTGCTGAGCAACTGCCTGGCAGGGGAAATCCTGCAAAAATTGGTAACTTACGGCATACGGCTTGCACTATACGGGGATTTTACCGGATATACAAGCAAGCCGCTGAAGGATCTCATGTATGAGAGCAATATGGGAAGAGATTTTTACTTTCAGCCGGATATAGAACAGGCAATTGAGAAGCTGTCAGCTTGAAGGAGCGTTTGCTAATCTGATAAAAAGCCATTGCTTTTTAAGAAAAATCGGAATTTAATTAGAGGAAGCGAGGAACACCGATGGTTGTTCAGCGAAGCAGTAAAATTCAGGAGAATGTAAATGAACCAGGAAATGACATTACAGCTTTTCAGAGATACAGAAGAAAACAATCATTTTCACCCGGATATGGAAGTGATTTACGTAATTGAGGGGAATGTGGACGTAACAATCCGGGAATGGGAATACCGCCTTGGCAAAAATGACGTGATTCTGGTAAATTCCGGAATCGAACATTCCCTGTCCTGCCGGGAACATGCGATTTTCTGCGCTGTCTGGTATTCCCCAGGGCTGACTGCAAAACTGGCAGACAGCGGGAATCTCTATTTCCACTGCTGCAGCGTAAGCGACGGCAGTTCTTCCTATGACAGCATTCGGCAGATTTTCCGAAATCTTATCCTGAATGAAATGGATGAAAGCAAAAAGGGCCGGTGCATACGGCAAAGCCTTTTGTACCGCCTGTTGGGAGAGTTGTTGGAACGCTTTCTTGCGGAAGAAGGAAAGAACGGCAAGATTTCAGAGGAAATGGGAAAGAACGGAATACAGAAGATTTCAGAAGAAGATATACGCATACAGAAGGCGCTGCAGTATGTCAGCCAGAATTTCCAGGGAAATATCGGCCTGTCAGAGCTTGCAGATCAGATGTACACGTCAGTTTCCACGTTATCCAGGTTATTTAAGAAGAAAACAGGGGTTTATTTTGCAGATTATGTAAAGCAATTGCGGCTCCGTTATGCCTGCCGGGAACTGGCGTTTTCCAGTGAGAGCATTACAAAAATCGCCATAGAAAGCGGATTTACCAATCTTTCCGGATTCAACCGCGTGTTCCGGGAAACTTACGGGGTATCGCCGTCCGAATACCGGAGAAGAGAGCAGAAAGCCCTTGCGCCTGCAGACGGAGGACGCCGGGAACTGGATGATCGGATTTTGGAAGAGCTGCGGCAGGAGTTTGCTGAGGAAAAGCCTGCGGAGCATCAAAGCATTACCGTTTATGCAGACACAGAAATCTGGGAAGATTACCGGAACGTCTGGGGAAACGCCGTGAACGTAGGGGCGGCGGCTTCTGTTTTGATGGCAAATATCCAGTACCACATCACATTTCTTGCAGAAAACCTTGGTTTTCGGTATGTGCGCGTCTGGAATCTGTTTTCTAAGCAGATGAAACTGACCGACGGCATCCATACCGGCAATTACAATTTCGCGAAACTGGATATTGTGTTTGATTTTCTGCAAAAATACCATCTCTATCCCTTTCTTGATTTGGGAATTAAACCGGACACTGCAGTCAGAACGGCTGTGGAGGTTGTGTATTTTGAAGATGAATCCATTCTGTTCCATTCCAGAGAGGCATGGGAGGAGACAGTGCGGGCATTTCTGCACCATGTGGTCAGCCGTTATGGGAAAGAATACGTGGAGCAATGGATTTTTGAGACGGGATTTGACCCGGTTCATGAGAAAAAATATTATGAGTCAGAAAACTATGATTATTTTGACGCCTATCAGTTCCTCTACCGGGAAGTGAAAGAGCTGCTGCCAAAGGCGCAGGTGGGAGGGCCGGAAGGAATTACTAATTTCAAGCCCCGGCGGATCGAAGATTTTCTGAATCGGTGCAAAGAAAGCGGCTGTATTCCGGATTTTGTTTCAGTGCTGCTGTTTCCCTATCTGACAAAGGTGGATGAAAACAAAATCTCAAGGCTGTGCATTTCAGGAGGAGATTTTGAGACAAAAGAACTGAAGGAAGTCCGGGCCATGATGGCGCGGGCAGGGATTAACAGCAAGGTGTATGTTTCCGAGTGGAACGGCACCCTCTCAAGCAGGAATTATCTGAATGACAGCTGCCACCGGGGCAATTACCTGATCAATAAACTGATTGAAATGTGGGATCAGGCGGATATGATCAATGTCTGGATGGCCTCTGACTGGGTGAGCAATTACTTCGATGTCCGGGGCGTGGCAAACGGAGGAAACGGCCTTTTGACCAAGGATACCATTTGCAAGCCCGTATATTTTGCCATGCAGTTTTTGAATCAGCTTGGCGGCAGGCTGCTGGCGAAAGGGAGAAATTATATCGTAACTTTCAACGGGCAGCAGGAATATTACATCCTGGGCACCAATTTCCGGCGGCTTGGGGAAGGGTATTTTCTGAAGCAGGAGCAGATAGAGAATCCGAAAGAAGTGGCGGATGTGTTTGAGGACAGCAATCCATTGGAGCTTAAAGTTATCCTCCGGGGAATAACCCCCGGCAGATATGTGGTGAAAAAACGGGTGGTCAGCCCCAAAGAGGGCAGCCTTCTTGCGGAATGGGGAAAGTTTGGGTACGACAATGGGCTTGGCAGTCCGGAGGTAAAATATATCCGTCAGCTCAGCGTTCCCCGCCTGTCCATGAAAAAGATAGAGACAGCTGAGCCCAAGCTTCAGATAGAAGAAACATTATCCGCCCATGAAATTATGTTTCTGCATCTGTATCCGGCCTGACAGGCTGCGGTTAAATGCATGTTTGAAAAAGGAGTGCAACAATTGTATGGCAATTGTTGCACTCCTTTTTCTGCTGCCTGAAAGAATGAAAAAATTGACAGAAATTCTGCCCTTTGGCGGGAAGCGGACAGGGGAAGAAGGATTTATAATAAGACCATGCAAAAGAGATATCTCAAAACTTTGGCGGCCGGCATTGCCAGAGTTCAAATAATTGTTAAAAGAAAGGCGAGAAAAATGAATCAAAAGAAAACAGCTTCAAAAGCAGCCGTAATCTGTTATGGCTTCGGAGATTTGGCCTCACAGTTTGTCTGGACTTTCGTAGGCTCTTACCTGACGATTTTCTACACAGACGTGGTAGGGCTTGCGCCCATTGCCGTATCTGTTATTATGATGGCTGCCCGGGTGTGGGATGCAGTCAACGATCCGATGATGGGAGCAATCGCAGAACGGACCCGTTCTAAATTCGGAAGGTTCCGCCCCTATATTGCATTCGGGTGTCCCTTACTGGCAATCTTCGGAGTGCTGACCTTTACCAATCCTTTTAGCGGAAGCTCTTCGGCGGGCGTGATATGGGCGTCTCTTACCTACATAGTGGCAGGCATGATTTACACCCTGACCAATATTCCCTATGGGGCTTTGGCGGGAGTTATGACAGAGGACGCCAACCAGAGAAACCAGATCAACACTTCCAGAAATATCGGCATGAATCTGGGAATGGTAATTGTAAATGCCTGTTCTGCAGGAATGATGCTGAAATTTTCCGGAGCAGGGGCAGAAGTGGCCAATGGAAGAGGATATATGATGACAGCCGTTGTTTATGGAGTGATTTCTATTCCCCTGTTTCTCATTGTATTTTTTACGGCAAAGGAGCATGTGCAGCCGGCAGAGGAAATTAAGAAATTCTCATTTAAAGAAACCTTCGGCAGCCTGATAAAGAACAAATATCTGATGATTGTGACATTGATTATGGCAATTCAGATGACAGCATTTATGGGAAGAATCGCCGTTACATCTTTTTATGTGATTTACTGCCTGGGCTCCTTTACCATGATTGCGCTGATTATGACCATTCCCTCCATCGGCGGCATCATTGGTTCCCTGTTTGTTCCCCTGGCGGCAAAACGGCTTGGAAAACGGAATGTGCTGATGGGTTCCATGGTCATCCAGGGCATCGGGCTTTTAGTGATTTACTTTGCGCCCTTCGACAATCTCACAATGGTTCTGGCAGGATGCTGGATGTTCGGCCTGTTTAATGTGGGATTTCCAATGACCCTTTCCATGGTGGCGGATTCTGTGGATTATATGGAGCTGAAAACAGGGCTTCGGACAGACGGAACGGCCTATGCAACCTACGGCCTGGCCACAAAGTTCGGAAATGCCGTGGGCGGAGCCGTAGGAGTGCTTCTGCTTGGATTATTTGGCTATGTGGCAAATGCAGAGCAGACAGCCGAAGCTTTACGGGGCATCAATATCGTGGTGAACCTGCTTCCGGCCATTCTGTTTTTCCTGGGAGCGGCAGCATGTCTGCTGTGGAATATCACCGATAAAGATGCAGACGATATCCGCAGGCAGTTGAGAGAAAAAGCAGAGAGATAATTATAGGAGGAATAAAATCATGAAAAATGGAAAATTACAGGTAGCAGTAGTAGGATGCGGCGGCATCGCAAATCAGAAACATTTCCCGGCATTAAAATCACAGTCAGATAAATGCGACATTGCTGCATTTTGCGACATTCAGGTTGAACGGGCCAAAAAGGCGGCAGAGGAATACGGCGCAGAAGGCGCGAAAGTATATGAGGACTATCAGGAGCTTTTAAAAGATCCGGAGATTGACGTGGTGCATGTATGCACTCCCAACGTGGCCCACTGTCCCATTACCGTGGCGGCTTTTGAAGCAGGCAAGCATGTAATGTGCGAAAAACCCATGGCGGCCACCACAGAAGACGCGCAGAAAATGATGGAAGCATGGAAAAAATCAGGAAAGAAATTTACCATCGGATACCAGAACCGGTTCCGCACCGACGCACAGGCTTTGAAGCGGGCGTGCGAAGAAGGAAAACTGGGAGAAGTCTATTTTGCAAAAGCCCATGCAGTGAGAAGAAGGGCAGTTCCCACCTGGGGCGTATTCCCGGATAAATCCAAACAGGGCGGCGGGCCGTTGATTGACATCGGAACCCATGCCCTTGACATTACCCTGTGGTGTATGGATAACTATGAGCCGGAAACCATTACAGGCTCCGTGTTTGAGAAGCTGGGCCATCTTCCGGAAGCAACGGAAGGAAATATGTTCGGGCCCTGGGACCCTGAGACTTATGAAGTGGAGGATTCCGCCTTCGGCTATATCAAAATGAAAAACGGCGCAACCATCTTCCTGGAGTCCGCATGGGCGCTGAATGTGAAAGATTCCAGGGAAGCAGCCACCACCCTCTGCGGAACAAAGGCAGGAGCGGAAATGATTGGCGGAATGAGCCAGGAAGGATACGATCTTGTGTTCAATGAGACCACCGGAGGAATTCTGACCGAAGAGCATATTTCCGATGCAGGCGCAATTGCGTTTTTTGAAGGAAGCAGCGGCGGAACGCCGGAGGTAAAAGAATGCAAACAGTGGTTAGAAGCCATTATTGAGGATAAAGAACCTTTGGTGAAACCGGAACAGGCTTTTGTGGTAACGGAAATTTTGGATACCATTTACAAATCCGCAAGGGAATATAAAGAAATCCGCTTATAACCGGCGGTTTCCGGATTTTTGCAGGATGCTGCCTGAAGGGATAGACAGCGGTTTCAGGCAGCAGACTGTATCGGAACTACAACAATTAAGTCAGGAGGAAATTATTTATGTCAAGAATCAAACCGGCTGTAAGCCTTTACAGCCTGCAGGACGAATATTTGAATCACAGAATGGATTTGGCGGATATTATGCGCTATGTGAAAGAACAGGGAGCTGAAGGGGTGGAAATCCTGCCGGATCAGATGTTAAAAGGCGCGCCTCATATTTCCGATGAAACGCTGAATCAGTGGAACAGCCTTTTGGCAGAAACAGGGCTTGCCCCGGTCATTGCCGATGTGTTTTTAAATACTAATCTTTATAAAAACAGAACGCTGACCAGGAAAGAATGCATTGAGCTTCTGGCAGAGGAAATCAGGCAGGCTGCCCGCCTGGGCATCCATTTGATCCGGCTGGTGTCCATGGTGCCTTACTGGGTGATTGAGCCTCTGCTTCCCTATTGTGAAGCGTATGACGTTGCCATAGCCCTGGAAATCCATGCGGGAATGGCCTTTGACATTCCGGAGACAAAAGCATTTATTGAAGAAATGAAACGGGTGAATTCCAGGTATGTGGGACTTGTGATTGACACCGGGATTTTCTGCAGACGGTTCCCCAGAGTGGTGCGGGCATATGAGACGCAAAACGGAACCAGCCAAGAGGTCTTTGACTATATTGACACCCTTTTTGAAAAAGGCTCTGACCTGCACCGGGAACTCAGGGAAAACGGATATCAGTATCCCAGGGAACTGGAAGAAGCCATACAGACCGAGCATGACAGAATGTTTGTTCCTCTTTGCGACGGCTATGAGAATTATAAATTTGAAGATTTGGATGAATATATGCCCTATATCAAGCATTTTCATTTTAAATTGTTTGAGATGACGCCGGAAGGGCCGGAGTATTCCATGGATTACAAAGGGCTGCTTCAGTATCTCCACCGCAAAGGCTACGACGGGTATGTGGCCACGGAGTACGAAGGAAACCGCTTTACCCTGCCGGGAGAGAAAATGAAGGAAAAAGAACAGGTGGCGGCGCAGCTTTCCTATATCAGAAAATGCCTGAATGAAATGGAAGGACAGGAGGGAAGATAAGATGTTTGACAATAACGTATTTAAGGAAAATACCTGCAGGAATATTGTGGAAAACGGCAAGGTTATCGGTTACGGAATGGAGACCAATATTACCTATTACAGAGGAATTCCCCTGTCTATGGTGGAATATATCAAAGTGTGCGCAGACGGGAAAGAGGTTTCCCCGGAACAAATCAGGATTTCCGTGGATCAAACCGACTGGTTCACCTTAGAAGAAGCGGAGACGGTCACAAGCTATAAATGGGAATACGGCGAACCGCTGTATATCCGGGTGGAGCAGGAAGGCGGCCTTTGTGCGGGAACCCATAAGGTAAAACTGACGGTAGCCACCAGGACGGCATATATTCCGGTACCCTTAGAGGGAATCCGGGAACGGGACGTAACGATTGCATAGAGGAGGCAAAAAATGAAGAAAAAGAACGTATTGGGAATTTCCTTCGGCCGGAAGATGGGCAACACAGACGTGATGGTAAAAACAGCGCTGATGGAATGCGAAAAGGCAGGCCATGAGGTGCATTTTATCCATGCCGATGATTTGGACATTCAGCCCTGTACCGGATGTATTTCCTGTGTGGTGGGCATGACCACAGGAAGAGGAAAAGGCGGCTGCCCCCTGAAAGATGAGCTTTATATTCTGGAGGAAGCGCTGATGGAGTGCGACGCGGTCATTGTGGGTTCCCCCACTTATGTACTGGGGCCCACCGGAAGGTTTAAGACAGTATGCGACCGCCTGGGGCCTTCCCACGACATCACTTTCCGCAAAGCCGCATACGAAGAGGGGCTTGCAGCAGGGAAAACGCCGGATCAGCTTCCGGATGAGCGAAGCTTTAAGAAACGTGTAGGCGCGCTGCTTTCGGTGGGCGGCGCCATGACAAAGAACTGGCTGTCCTTTATGCTTCCCACCATGTATGAATTTACCATGTCCATGGGCATTGACGTGATTGATATGCACGAATATCACGGCGCAATGGCATATGAGCATGTACTGGGCAACGAAGGACAGATGGAGCGCATGAAAAAAATGGGGCGGAACATTGCCGCCGCCCTGACCGCAGAAGGAGAAAAAGAGCGAACCAGATGGAGAGGCGAAGAAGAAGGGATATGTCCGGTCTGCCATTGTGACATGCTGACTGTTTCCAAAGACAGGTCGTCTGTGGAATGTCCGGTTTGCGGCATTTACGGGGAACTGGAATGCCGGGACGGCAGAATTCAGGCGCGCTTTTCTGAAGCGGAGCAGCAGCGCTCCAGGCTCCGCTGGGACGGCAAGCTGGAGCATTCCACTGAGATTAAGACAAAGGCCGTGGGACCGGGGCAGATTCCGAATCTGCAGGAGTTAAAGAAGCCTTACATTGGATATGCGGAATAAATAAGTTTCTGCACTGGATTCAGAAAGGAAGAACCGTATGAAATTAGGATTGATTACATCTATTTTAGATGGAATGACGTTAGAAGAAGTAATAAAATTTGCGGCAGAACAGGGATTGGAATGCCTGGAAGTGGCCTGTTGGCCCACCGGCGGCGCCCAGCGCAGATATGCCGGCGTCAGCCATATTGACGCTGCGAATCTGACCAGGGAGAAGGCTGACAGCATTCAATGCCTCTGCCGGGAACAGGGGGTGGAAATTTCTTCCCTTGCCTACTATCCCAACACCATGGACCCGGATTTGGAGAAACGGAAGGGATATATCAGCCACCTTTACAAGCTGATTGACGCATCCGCTTTGCTGGATGTGAATATGGTGACCACTTTTGTGGGAAGAGACCCGCAAAAAAGCGTTTCCGAGAACCTGGAACTGGTCAAAGAGGTCTGGCCGCCCATCGTGAAATATGCGGAAGAAAAAGGCGTAAAAATTGCCATTGAAAACTGTCCGATGCTGTTTACGGAGGACGAATGGCCCGGCGGCCAGAACCTGATGACGACGCCGGAAAACTGGCGGAAGGTCTTTGCAGTCATTGACAGCCCCAATTTCGGAATCAATTACGATCCCTCCCATTTCGTATGGCAGCAGATTGATTACATCCGGCCCATTTATGAATTTAAAGATAAGATTTTCCATGTGCATTATAAAGATATTAAAGTGTATCAGGAGAAGCTTGCCGACGTGGGCGTGATGGCCGTTCCCCTTGCCTATATGTCCCCCAAGCTTCCCGGACTGGGCGATGTGGACTGGGGCAGATATGTTTCCGCCTTGACCGATATCGGATACGACGGGTACACCTGTATTGAGGTGGAGGACAAAGCCTTTGAGAACAATCTGGAGGATGCAAAAAAAGCTGTGGCTTTAAGCGCCAGATACCTTAGAAATTTTGTGATTTAAGAAATACGGCTCCGGCGGTTAAATGTATATATATCCAGAAGCGGGTAGGAAAGGAGAGTTTCAAAAATGATGGAAGAGATCAGGATTGGCATAATCGGATATGGATTTATGGGCCATGAACATGTGAAAATGCTGTCAGAACTGGAAGGCTATCGCATTGTGGGAGTGGCTGACATTGACAGGGAGCAGTTAGCGGAGGTTCCAGAAGGAATCAAACGATACGCTTCCAACGAAGAACTGATGAACGATCCGGAAGTTCAGGTGGTTCTGATTTCTGCAAATAATAATCAGCATCATGCGCTTGTGCTTCAGGCAGCCCGGGCGGGCAAAGACATTATCTGTGAAAAACCCGTTGCCATGAGCCTGAAAGAACTGGACGATATGGTGAGGGTGACCAAAGAGCAGGGCGTGAAATTTACCGTTCACCATCAGCGCAGGTTAGATCCGGATTACCGGACGGCAAAGGAGATTTTTGATAAAGGAACCCTGGGAGATGTGTTTACCATTAAAAGCAGTCTGTATGGATTTAACGGAAATATGCATGACTGGCATGTCTATCTGAAAGAAGGCGGCGGAATGCTGTATGACTGGGGCGTGCACCTGCTGGATCAGATTTTGTGGATGATGCCGGAAGCGAAAATTACAGGCATTTACGCAGATATCCGCAATGTGATTAATTTCGAAGTGGATGATTATTTTAAGATTCTCATGCGGTTTGACAACAACATTATGGCGGAGGTGGAACTGGGCACCTATTACCTCACCGATAAGATGCATGATAAGTGGTTTGAACGTCATTGGTTTATCGGCGGAAATCAGGGCAGCGCCTATGTGGACGGCTTTGAGCCGGAGGGGAAAATTGTGCGCACCGCAGGGCTCCTTCAGAATGTAGGCGGCGCAAGAACCATGACTGCGGCAGGCCCCACCCGTTCTTTCGGGCCGCCGCCGGAAGGAAAAATCCTGACAGAGCCGGTACCTGAAGTGCACACCGGACATCAGCAGTATTTTGAAAATTACAGAAAAGCATATTTTGGAGAAGAAGAATTCCTGGTGAAAATTCCGGAAACCAGAAGAGCGCTGACGCTGATGGACGCTGTCAGAGAGTCTGGAAGAACCGGGAAATCGGTGGAATTTGAAGACGGGCTGTAAATAGAAAAAGAGTATTTGGAACCAGGTTTTCAGGCGGACAAAACTGCCGGAGGGTTCTTTGGCATAGAAACGTCAAAGAACCCTCCGGCAGTTTCTGCTGCTGTATCTGGGTTTTATCCAATTCATCCATTGACTTTCCGGCCAAAATATATTAAAACAATAAGAAAGAGAAATCTATACATAATGAGGAAATAAGATGGCAAGTATCAGAGAAGTGGCCCAGGAAGCAGGGGTAGGAGTGGGAACCGTATCGCGCGCCTTAAACGGTTCCGGTTATGTTTCATCGGAGACAAGGAAGAAAATTGAAAAAGCAGCCAGGAAATTAAATTATACGCCCAATGAACTGGCGAGAAATCTGTACCACAATAAAACGGGAATCGTAGGCGTGATTGTGCCGGATTTGAATCATCCCTTTTTTGCTTCTCTGGTGAAGTATATTGAAATGGAACTGTACGAACAGGGCTATAAAACCATGATTTGCAATACGGTGGGCATCAGCAGGCGGGAGCAGGAATACCTGGATATGCTGGAACGGAACATGGTGGACGGGATTATTACAGCCTCCCACGGACTGGAGGTGGAAGAATACCGAAAGCAGGTCAAGCCCATTGTTTCCATTGATCGGGATTTAGGCCCCCGGATTCCCCTGATTGGCTGCGATCACGGAAAAGGCGGGGAACTGGCGGCGGAGCTGATGCTTCAGGCCGGGCGCAGGAAAATATATCTTGTCTCAGGAATTTCACCTAATGTTATGGCAAATGACAGATACAGCACGTTCACCCGGAGAATGGAAGCGCAGGGAGTCACTGTTTTGAATGAAATCATGGAATGGAATATGTTTCACTGGGACGCCCACTATAAAATGGCAGAAGAGATTTTCCGGAATCATCCGGATATTGACGGGATATTCGGAGGAGATCTGGCGGCAATCGCCTGTCTGCATATGGCGCAGCGGAAAGGACTGCGGGTTCCGGAGGATATTTCCATTATCGGCTTTGATGCCACAACCCCTTCTAATATGGTATATCCCAGGCTGACTGCAATTCGGCAAAATGTAGAATTATTGGCGGAGGTTTCCGTGAACACCCTTCTGGATTTGGTGGAACAGCGGAAAAATGTGCCCCACCGGCTGATTCTGGATGTGGAAATCCAGTCCGGCGGAACCGTATAGGGCGAATTTTTTGGTAAAAATATAAAAAATTGAAAAAATAAATTTAGTGAAAATAGATAAAAAAAGAAGGATTTGTACAAAGTGCACAATACAAAATCTTCTTTTTTTGTGTCTCAAGGGAAAAAGTCCAAAACATGATTGACAAAGTCTTCCCGGTATACTACAATTATTACATGGAACGGGTTCCATTATTAAATAGATAAATTTCAGTAAAAAATACAAAAAACTATTAATTTATTGTAATTTATGATATGGAACCGATTCTATACAGAAGGAATTTTCTGTATAAGAAGAACGAAAAAGAAACAGGAGGAAAGGAGGAAGCAGATGTATACAGGAGGTTATACAAAGCTTGAGATATTTGCCAGGGCTGTGCAGCCGGGAGGAAAGATCCGGGTGATTTCCCCAAAAGACAGCCGGCAGGAAGGGGCTGTGCAGGAAAGGGCTTCTGCATTGGAAAACTGCCGGGAGGTTTTGGTGGAAAGCGGATATTACAGATGGCTGAAGCTGCCGGTGGAGCAGGATACAGAGTATGAAATATTGTGCGAGGAATGCCAGGTGTCTCTGTGTTATCTCAGCGGCAGCGAGGATATCCTGGAAACAGGCGTCTGTTATCTGGAGCAGGAACAGGAAGGCGGCAGATTTGTAAGGGCAGATCAGGAAGAGAGGTATCATTCCCCCATCCGGGAAGCCTATCATTTTGCCCCCTGGAAAAACTGGCTCAATGATCCCAACGGATTGTGCTGGTTTCAGGGATATTACCATATGTTCTATCAGTTTAATCCCCACAGTCAGCAGTGGTCTCATATGTACTGGGGCCATGCGGCAAGTAAAGATCTGGTGCACTGGATTCATCTTCCCGTGGTTTTGGAGCCGCAGGAAGAGATCCTTCAACATCCAGGGGAACAAAAAGGAGGCGCCTTTTCCGGTTCTGCGGTGGTTCATGAGGGGGAAGCGGTATTTTTTCTGACCCGAAGCAGCGGCCCCCAGGTGGACGGGGAAGATACGCTGCAGCAGCAGTGGAAAACAACCAGCAGGGATATGCTGCATTTTTCAGAAGAGAAACTGGTGATTGACCGGCAGCCCCAGGGAGCTTCTTTCGATTTCAGGGACCCCAAGGTGTTCAGAGCAGAAGGGAAATGGTATATGGTTTTAGGAAGCGCCCTGGAGGGGAAAGCGGCCATTCTTCTGTACGAATCAGAGGATTTGGAGCATTGGGCTTATACCGGCCCGCTGCTGGTGGAACATGAAACAGGAATCCGCTGCGTGGAATGTCCGGATTTGATGGAGCTGGATGGAAAATACCTGGCGGTGGGCGCATTGATGCACCATTACGATTCCTGGGGCAGATATCAGATGTGCAGATATTATGTGGGAGATTTCCAGGAGGGAATATTTACAGAGGAGCACAGAGGATGGTTTGATTTTGGAAGCAATTGCTACGCCATGCAGAGCTTTGAGCACAAAGGGCGCAGAATCAGTATCGGATGGGTTTCTGATTTCTACGGGGAGCATCTGGAGCTGGAGCAGGGAGCCTGCGGAAGCATGACGCTGCCCAGGGAGCTGCATATCCGGGACAATCGGCTGTATGCAGTGCCCGTCCGGGAACTGGAATCCCTGAAAGGGGAAAGTCTGTACCGGGGGCAGGGGGAACCTGTCTGCCTGAAAGGGATTTGCCCCAATACATATAAAGCAGAACTGGAGCTGGAGGGCAATATTCCATTTTCCATTCAGTTAGGCGGAGACGAGGAGCGCCAAATCATGCTGAACCATGATGAAACAGGGCTGTATCTGCAGACAAAAGGAGTAAAGAGTGAATCTGTCCTGTTTCCCGCAGAGGTGGAACGGGTGGAAAAGCTGGAGATATTTACAGACCGCCGGACAGTGGAAGTTTATGTCAATGACGGGGAAGCAGTGGGGACAAAGCTGTTTTACGATATCTCGGATCAGGGCTGCTTTATTCTGAATACAGAGGCGGCCGAGGGCCTGAAGCGTGTGGAAATTTTCCGGATGAAGTCGATCTGGACAAAAAGAAGATAACAGCATAAAAATCATGATGGAAGAGGGAAGGAGAGGAAATATGAGAAAGAGAGTGATTGCGGCTTTGCTGACGGCTGCGCTTACAGCGGGCGTATTGACAGGCTGCGGCGAGCCAAAGAAGCGGGTCAATGAGGATGGGGAATCGGTAATCACTATATGGAGCCCCAGCGATGAACCGGCCATTGAGGAATGGTGGGTGGAGAAAATCGAAGCTTTTAACCAGGCCCATGAGGGAACAATTGAACTGCGCAGGGAAGCCATTGTGCGTGCGGATTCTTACGCATATGAGGATAAGGTCAACGCGGCGATTACCTCCAATGATCTGCCGGATATTCTGTATGTTGACGGGCCGAATGTATCCATTTATGCGGCAAATGAAGTGACGCTGCCATTGGACGATTTCTTTTCAGAGGAAGAATGGAGCGATTTTTTTGACTCCTCCAAACAGCAGAATACGTACAATGGGCATATCTATGCAGTGGGTGCAACGGAAAGTTCTGTGGCATTGTACTACAATAAAGACCTGTTGGATGCAGCAGGGATTGATGTGCCGGACAGTAAAGAGGACGCATGGACCTGGAGCGAATACTATGACGCTGCCAAAAAGCTCACAAGAGACGGGGTAGTGGGGACAAATATTATTATGGATAAAGGAGAGGGGCTTTCTTATGTACTGGGACAGTTCTGGATTTCCAACGGGACAGATTTTGTCAACCAGGAGGGAAGCTCGGCAGAAGGGTATCTGAACAGCCAGGAAGGCGTGGAAGCGGCAGAATTTTTAAACAGTCTGATTAGGGACGGCTATGCCAATATTGATCCGATCCAGAAGGAATTTCACAACGGCAAAGCGGCAACCATGTTAGGCGGTTCCTGGGAAGTGGCCACACTGGAAAAAGATTATCCGGATCTCAACTGGGGCGTTACCTATTTTCCGGTGGCGGATGAAAACGGGATTCTGACGTCTCCCACCGGAGACTGGGCGGCTTCCGTGACAAAAAATGTCCAGGATATGGATGCCGTGAAAGAGGTGATGCGTTTCCTGTTTTCAGAGGAAAACGTAACCACTTATGCCCAGGCGATTTCGAAGCCGCCCACCAGGGTTTCCAGTTATGACGTATTGACGGAATACAATGAATATCCGCGATCTGTTTTTAAGGAGCAGCTGATGGAAACCGGGCATCCCAGGCCGAGAACGCCGTCTTACAGCGTGCTGACGGCTGAATTTGCGGAGGCAATGCTGAATATTTTTACCGGCGTAGACCCAAAGGAAGCTCTGGACGCAGCCGCGGCGGCCATGGACAAAGATTATAACAAATATTATGCAAAGGATTGATGGAACAGGGGGATTGGCGATGAAAAAATCAATCAATAAGATAAGTGAACGAAGGGCTGCTTATATTTTTATTCTTCCGGCAGTTGTTTTACTGGCAGCGTTTTTGATTTATCCGTCTCTGCAGACGGTTCGGTATGCATTTACCGATTATAATATTATGCGTCCTGACCGGATCGTGTTCTGCGGTCTCAATAATTTTACAGAGCTTTTAAAGGATGAGGACTTTTGGATTGCAGTGAAAAACACCCTTTATTTTACCGTACTGGTAGTGCCTTTTCAGACGGTTCTGGCCCTTGCGCTGGCTCTTTTGATTTCTTCCAGGAGAAAAGGCGTCTCTATATTCCGGGCGGCATATTTCAGCCCGCAGGTTACCTCCATGGTTGTGGTGGCCATTCTCTGGACCGTTATGTATAATTCCAGTCCGGACAGCGGGCTTTTGAACGCTCTGCTTGTAAAGCTGGGATTAGAGCCCTGCGGCTTTTTAAATGACCCGAAAACTGCCATGAACTCCATTATCTTTATGTCTGCATGGCAGGGAGCAGGATACCAGATGATGATTTTTCTGGCGGGCCTGCAGGGAATTTCCAGGGAGCAGTATGAAGCGGCGTCCATTGACGGCGCAGGGAAGATACAGAGCTTTTTCTATGTGACCCTTCCGGGGCTTAAGAGCGTGATTCAGTATGTGGTGATGATCACCGTCATTCAGGCAATGAAGCTGTTTACCCAGCCGTATGTTATGACCAAAGGCGGGCCTCAGAATTCCACCCGCACCCTGGTATATTATATTTATGAACAGGGCTTTCAGAAGCGAAATTTCGGATATGCCTGCGCGGTGGCGGCTGTGTTCTTTGTCATTGTCATCAGCCTGTCACTGGGGATGAAGAAAATTATCAAAGCGGAATAGGTTCGGAAGGAGGATTCTTATGACAAAGAGAAAAACGTTTGAAAAATTTGCATTTTATTTTGGCAATACGCTGATTGCGCTGATTTTTGTATCGCCGCTGATCTGGATGATTTCATCTTCTTTAAAGCCGGAGTCGGAAATTTTTAAAGGGCTGAACTCGCTGTCCACCTTTTTTCCAAAAGGGGCTTCCCTCAGCAATTACATAGAGGTGTTTCAGAGGATCAACATGTGGAAATTTATCGGAAACAGCCTGTTTTATGTGCTGGTGATTATTATCCTGGATCTTCTGGTGAATTCCATCTGCGGATATGCGTTGGCTAAATTTGAATTCCGGGGGAAAAATCTGCTGCTGACCCTTGTGATCAGCCTGATGGTTTTCCCGGCAGAGGCGATTATGCTTCCTATGTACCGGGAAATGGCAGATTTGGGATGGATTAATTCCTGGGCTTCCCTGATTGTGCCCTTTGTGGCAAAGTGCTTCAGCATTTATATGTTCCGCCAGTTTTTCCTGGGCATTCCGGATGAGCTGCTGGAAGCGGCGTCCATCGATGGATGCGGGCCGGTGCGGACATTTTTCAGGGTGGTAATGCCTATATCGGGAACCGTGTACGCAACAATCTTTATTCTGGATTTTGTTGCCCATTGGAATGACTTTATGTGGCCTCTTTTGGTGGTGACCGGAGAAGAGAAACGCACCATTCAGCTGGCCATTCAGACCTTCTTCGGCTCCAAGCCCATCAACTACGGCCCGATTATGGCTTCCCTGACGATTTCTGCAATTCCGATGCTGATTATGTTTATCTTCCTGCAGAAATACTATGTGGAAGGAATTGCATCTACGGGTATTAAGGGATAGAGGCTGGATACGGACAGAACTTCAGGATTGCTTGTGCATTGAAAGATGAATTACTGACATTTTATATTTTAATACACAGGAACTGCAGAAGCCCCCTTT